>NZ_CAMPQC010000020.1:0-45977 GCF_946902955.1 Corynebacterium sp. Marseille-P8863
CCTCCGAACCGGCCCCCGGCCAGCCCCCGGCCCTGCAGCCGCCGGACCCGCAGGACCCGCTCCTGTGGCCGCAACGCGAGGCGCTGAAGATCGCGCTGCAATACCCGGACAAGGCGGGCACCTACTTCGAGGGCATCAACCCGGACGCGTTCACCAACGACGCCTACCGCCAGGTCCGCGAGGCCATCGCCAGCGCGGGCGGCGTCGCCTCCGCCACCGAGCACGGCGCGAACTTCCTCGCCGCCGTCGCCGCGGAGATGCGCGACCTGGCCGGCCGCAACTTCGTCTCCGAGCTCGCCGTCGAGCCGATCCACGCCGACGACATGGACCGCTACGTCGACTCCGTGCTTTCGCGCCTGCAGGAGACGCGCGTGGGCGACCAGATCGCGCAGCTGAAGTCCCAGCTCCAGCGCATGCGCCCCTCCGAGGAGCCGGAGGCCTACAACGCCCTGTTCTCGGACCTCGTGGCGCTGGAGCAGGCGCGCCGCGAGCTCAACGACCGCGCCTCGCGCGCCTAACCCCTTTTAGACGCAGCGAACACCGCCTCGGTTCCCTCCCGCCCGCAAAATCGGAGAAGAATCACAAACCCTTGTGACCTGCCCAGATGGGCCCATAGTGTGGTCGGCATGGACACCTTGACAGACATCGACGCGCTCATCGACCTGGACCGCCGCGCCATCGCGCTCGCGGGCCTCGTCGCGGGCATGACCGCCGCGGAGCTCACCGCGCGCGGCATGGAGGCGGATCGCGCCGAGCAGTTTGTCACCGTCGCCACCACCTTCTATGGCCCGACCTCCCACAGCGCCTACCAGGGCCGCTGCCGTGACAAGGCGCTGGAGAACGGCCACCGCCTGGATACCCTCGCGTACATCGCCCGCGCGTCGCGCACGATCACCGACCCCACGGAGCGCTGGCAGTTCCGCGAGGCGTTGTGCGCGACGTCTGGCGACGGGGCGGAGGTGCGTCGTCAAGCGCGAGCCCTCAAACGCACACCCACGCCGCCGCCCGCGCACGGCTACCGCGTGGCGCGCTACGCCGACGGCACGATGCGGCTCTCCTTCGTCGGGCCCTCGGCGCAGCTCCAGGACGTCGTCGACTCGATGGAGGCCGACGCGCAAAGCGATTCGCTTTTCGACGCCACCGCCTGGCTCCTCAGCCGCAAACCCGTCGCCGAAACCACGGCCGTCGCCAACGTTGTGCTCACCGTGACCGACTACGTCCGGATCCTCACCGGCGACGGCGACGACATCCGGGTCGAGATGTCCAACGGCGCCGTGCTCACGGGCGCGGAACTGCTCGAGCGCAAGCTGCAGGGCAACGGCTACATCACGCTTGTCTCGCCGATGGAGGGGCCGCTCAACACGTACCGGGCGCGGTTTGCCCACGACAAGCACCGGCGGATGATCGACACCGACGGCGCCCGGTGCTGCTGGCCGGACTGCCGCGCGCCGGCCGCGAAGGCGCAGGCGCACCACATCCACGAGTACCGCGACGGCGGCGAGACGCACGCCGGGAACCTGTGCTGGCTGTGCTCATTCCACAACGGGGTCAACGGGTTGCCGCAGTTCGGACGGGTGGAGCGGCGCGCCGGGCGGATCGTGTGGATCAGCCCGGGCGGCCACGTCGTACCGACGGGGCGCGCCTATTCCGCGGTGGACGGGGAGCCGCCGCCGACGTCCCCGTAAACGCTCACGCCAAGGCGCGCCGGTGAGGCTGCGCCGCTTTGGCGTGCCAAAGATTTCCGAACAGCTGTAACGCGCGCCGCATACCCGTAGATTAAATGAGTATGAGCACACAACACCGCGCGGCCCGCGTCGCCGCCCTCTCCGCAGTCCTGACCCTGTCCGCAACCTCCGTCATCAATGCCGCCCCCGCGTCCGCAGAAGAGCCGTTCGAAGGCAAAGACTGGACCGGCGGCTACTACGTCCCCGAAGAGGAGTTCCCGTCTGACCCCGGCTACGCCACCACGTGGCGCAGCTACGACGTCATCCGCTTCGGCGACCCCCGCTTCTTCGACTACGGCGCCGACGGCGTCCGTGTCCTTGGCAAGTTCGAGGGCGACCGCATCCTCTGCCTGTCCAACGCGAAGGCCGGCATGCAGTCCTGCGAGGTCGAGGGCCAGAAGATCACGGAGTTCCAGGGACTTCCGAAGACCATCACCACGGACCCGACCGTCGCGATGCTCGCGCCAGTCGTCGGCATCGTCCTGGCGCTCGGCTACAGGTTCAGCAACCTCGGCCTCACCGGCATCAGCGGCCTGAGCAGCTAACGCCCAAAAACGAACGGCGCCCGTCCCCGAAACATTGGGGGACGGGCGCCGTCTGCGTTGCGCGGGCGTTAGGCGTCGGCGTGCTTGCGCAGCGCGTACTCCACCGCGTCGAGCGGCAGGGAGGAGTCGTGGGCGTCGCGGGCCTCGCGAAGCGCCGTGAGGTACTCGGCGTAGTCTTCGGCGGTCCAGTCGGCGTCCTTGGGCAGCCCGGCGCCGGCGGCGCGCTTGGAGCAGATGATCACCGGCTTCTCGTCGCCGGCCTCCTGCGGCCCGGCGAGGAAATAGGCCACGTGCGACGCGAACTTCGGCGCCAGCCCGGTTTCAACGAGCGACGCGTAGGCGTCCACCGCGGACTTACCGCCGATGTTGCGGATCGCCTGCAGCAGCTGGTTGGCCTTGTGCTTGTTGCGCAAGAACTGCTGCAGCTGCATGACCTGGTTCGACTGGCCGGCCGCGAACGCGAAGGCGGCGCCGAGGAAGTCGATGATCTGGTCGCGGTTGTAGTCCGAGTCGACCACGTCCTGAGCGAAGAGGAACACGTCGCGGCGGGTCAGCGACGCGGTGGCGTCGTCGCGGAACGGCGGGACGCGGCGGAGGTGGTGCGGCCATCCGGTTTTCCAGCGGATGGGGGAGAAGGTCGAGGAGTCTGCGGCGACGTCCTCGGGGGTTGGGGTGGCGTCGTGAAGCGCTTCTGCGATTGTCATGCGTCCATCCTTGCATGTCCGGGTGGCCGCTACAATGCGCGGTATGACTGTGTTGGTGCTTGATGCTCGGTGGCCGCAGATGGTGCCGGTGGACGTGGTGCAGCGGCTGGTTGGGCCGCTGGCGTTCACCGCGGAGGTGCCGGTGTCGGTGCGGTGGTCGCTGAGCGCGCCGTCGACGGTGGGCGAGCCGTGGCTGGTCACGACGGATCCCGCCGACCCCGAGGTGCGCGAGCGCGCCGCGGCCGGCGAGGACGTCGTGCGCGTGCCGTCGCTTGAGGACCCGATCGTGGAGGCCCGCCGCGTCATGCGCGACGCCCGTCGCCGCGGCGAGTGGGAGCGGCAGATGACGCACGTGAGCCTGCTGCCGTTTCTTCGCGAGGAATCAGCCGAGCTGGCGGAGGCGATCGAGCAGGGCGCGGGTGATGAGGCGTTGAAGCATGAGCTTGCCGACGTCCTCCTGCAAGTCCTCTTCCACGCCGAAATCGCCGACGAGCGCGGCGCGTTCGATTTCGGCGACGTGGCTGCGGCGTTCGTGGCGAAGATGCGCTCGCGGGCCCCGTATTTCTTCGACGGGTCGACGGGGCTCGTGGATCAGGCGACGCAAGACCGCCTCTGGGCGGAGGGCAAAGCCCGCGAGGCGGACTAGCCGCGGTTACTGCGCGGCGACGGCGGGCAGCAGGTTGCGGATCTCCGGCAGGCCGGCCTGCGAGGACATCTGCGAGCTCATCGCGATGGCCTGGGAGAGCGGGGTGGCCTGGTCCGGCTTGACCACGCCGCACTCGAGGGCGCGGTCGCCGAGCGTGTTCACGGTGGGGGCGGCGACGAGGCGCAGCGCGGCGTCCTCGCCGACGGCCTTGTTGACGTTGCCGACGAACTGGGAGCGGGTGGTGTTTTCGTCGGCAAGCCCGGTGCCGCGGACGACGGTGCGCAGGGCGTTGCAGTCCATCGTCTTGACGTTGCCGTTGAGGACGCGGACCAGCTCGACGTAGTTGGTGTCGGCGCCGGCGGTGGCGGGGGAGATGAGCGACGTGGCGACGAGGACGCCCGCGGCGGCGAGGGCGGTGCGGCGCAGTGCAGCGATTGCGGTCATGGGGGTTCCTTCCGGGAAGCAAGAATTTTCGGGTACGTGGCGTGGGCCGTTCGGCCGTCCGCGCAACAGCCTACACGTTACGCAAGTGACGTGTGTGACTCGTGTGACTCACGGCCTGCCCGTTCCTGTCTGGCACCGCGGGGCCGGTATGCTCGGCAGCTATGGCAAATTCGACTCACGCCCGTCGCGCCGCCCGTGGCTGCGGCTGCGTCGGCCTCCTCGTCATGACGCTCGCCGTCGTGCTGGCCATCTCCGTGGTGGCGTGGGTCCTGTCGTTCCTCGGGCAGCCGATCCCGCGCCAGACCCGCACCCCGGTCCCGGACACGATCCCCCCGGCGGCCGCCGAGGCGCCCCCGCTCATCGACGTCCACGCCCCCGGCCGCACCTCCGACCAGCTCGCCGAGTGGGCCGCCCCGATCGCGGAGCAGACGGGCGTCGATGCGCAGGCGGTGCGCGCCTACGGCAACGCGGCCCTCATCGCGGCGGAGGCGTGGCCGGCCTGCCACCTGAACTGGAATACGCTCGCCGGTATCGGCTGGGTGGAGACGCGCCACGGCACGTACACGGGGCACACGTTTGATTCTGCCCGGTTGGGTGAGGATGGGGTGGCGGTGCCGTCGATAATCGGCCCCCAGCTCGACGGCAGCGAATCCTTCGCGGTGGTCCACGACACGGACGGCGGCGAGTTTGATGGCGATACAACGTTTGACCGCGCGCTCGGGCCCATGCAGTTCATCCCGGAGTCGTGGCAGCGCTACGGGCGCGACGCGAACGGCGACGGTTACCCGGACCCGCAGCAGATCGACGACGCCGCCCTCGGCACCGCCAACCTCCTGTGCGCGAACGGGCGCGACCTGGACACGGAGGACGGCTGGTACGACGCGGTGCACGCCTACAATCAGTCCAACGAGTACGTGCGCAAGGTGCGCAACGCCGCGGCGAACTACGCGCTGAACCAGTCGGCGCCCCGCTAACACCACACGACCGGGCGCATCCAAACGTAAACGGGGCTACCGATTCCCCGTCGGGGCGAGCATTCTCGGCAAAACTCTGGAAGAATCGGGAGGCGGAAACTTCAATGTCCACTCTCAAGGAGTTGAGCCCCAATGGCTATCATTATCCACGCCTTCGCCCGCGAGATTCTTGATTCCCGCGGCAACCCCACCGTCGAGGCAGAGGTGCTGCTCGACGATATGTCCAACGGCGTCGCTGGCGTGCCCTCCGGCGCGTCCACGGGTGTGCACGAGGCCCACGAGTTGCGTGACGGCGGCGACCGTTACATCGGCAAGGGTGTGCAGAAGGCCGTGGAGAACGTCAACGAGGAGATCGCTGACGCTGTGGCCGGCATCGATGCTGATGACCAGCGCCTGATTGATAAGGCCATGATTGACCTGGACGGCACCGAGAACAAGTCCCGCCTGGGCGCTAACGCCATCCTGGGCGTGTCCATCGCCGCTGCGAAGGCCGCTGCTGAGTCCGCTGGTCTGCCGCTGTATCGCTACATCGGCGGCCCGAACGCGCACGTCCTGCCGGTCCCGATGATGAACATCGTTAACGGCGGCGCTCACGCTGACTCCGGCGTGGACGTCCAGGAGTTCATGATCGCCCCGATCGGCGCCGAGTCCTTCGCCGAGGCGCTGCGCATGGGCGCCGAGGTCTACCACGCGCTGAAGTCCGTGATTAAGGCCAAGGGTCTGTCCACCGGCCTGGGTGACGAGGGCGGCTTCGCCCCGTCCGTCGACTCCACCAAGGCTGCGCTCGACCTCATCGTCGAGGCCATTGAGAAGGCCGGCCTGAAGCCGGGCGAGGACATCGCCCTGGCGCTCGACGTCGCATCGTCCGAGTTCTTCGAGGACGGCGTGTACAAGTTCGAGGGCGGCGAGCACTCCGCCGAGGAGATGGCCAAGGTCTACGAGGAGCTCATCGAGCAGTACCCGATCGTCTCCATCGAGGATCCGCTGCAGGAGGACGACTGGGAGGGCTACACCAAGCTCACCGCCGCGATCGGCGACAAGGTCCAGATCGTCGGCGACGACTTCTTCGTCACCAACCCGGACCGCCTGGCGCGCGGCATCGAGGAGAAGGCTGCGAACGCCCTGCTGGTGAAGGTTAACCAGATCGGTACCCTCACCGAGACCTTCGACGCAGTCGACCTGGCTCACCGCAACGGCTACCGCACCATGATGTCCCACCGCTCCGGCGAGACCGAGGACACCACCATCGCGGACCTCGCCGTCGCCCTGGGCTGCGGCCAGATCAAGACCGGCGCCCCGGCCCGTTCCGAGCGCGTTGCCAAGTACAACCAGCTGCTGCGCATCGAGCAGGAGCTTGACGACGCCGCCGTGTACGCCGGCCGCTCCGCGTTCCCGCGCTTTAACAAGTAAGCGCTTTTCGACGCCCCCTTGCAGCCCGCCCTACGCGACGCGGGCAGCAAGGGGGTTTCGCGTGCCCGCATATTCTTCCAATTTTCTTGGGTAATGCTTGGGGCTTTCTGTGTGCGGGCGGATAAGGTTGTGTGTGCAACTTCCCGTGCATTGTTTTCGTGCTGAGAAAGGCCGTCCCCGTGTATTCCCGTACTTTCGTCGCCGTTGCTGCGGCGACCTCACTTTCCCTTGCCCTCGTCCAGGCGCCGGCGGCGCTCGCCGCCGTCTCCGACACCGCCAGCGCCACGATCGCAACTGTCGCTGATCCTGCGGACCAGTACCAGGCCGACCTGGCCGCCTGGAAGCAGGAACTCGCCGACGCCGAGCGGGCCGTCACCGACGCCGACGCAGCGCTTGCCGCCGCGCAATCGGAAGCCCAGCGGCAGCAGGCAAAGGTCGACGCTGCGCAGGCGGACCTGGACGCCGCCACGACACTGTACGAGCAGGCCAAGGCCGACCTAGCCGACCTCGACGTGACCGCGCTGGAGCGGGCCGAACAGGAGGCGAAGGACGCGCTCGCCGCGGCGGAAGCCGCCGCGTCGGCAGCCGCCCAGTCTGCCCAGGACGCCGCGGCCGCGGAGGCTGAGGCGGCAAAGCGCCTCGGCGAGGCGGAACAGCGGCGCGATGCGCAGGCGGACGTTGTCGCGGAGCTCGAGCGCACGAGCGACGAGGCGGATGATCAGCTGTACTCCGTCGGCGCGGAGCTCGACGACCTTGAGCGCCGCGACATCTCCGGTTCGGATTACTCCGTCCAGGACTGGAAGCGCCTTGCCTCCCAGTCCATCGAGGAAATGATCAATGAGTACCGCGAGGCCCACGGCCTCCACCCGCTGACGGTGCACCCCGTATTTACCGAGCAAGCCGAGGCCTGGTCCGAAGTGATGGCGCGTGACTACGACGAGTCCGGCGACCTCGACGCCGCGTTCCGCCACTCGGATATGGACGGGTGGGGCCATTCCGGAGAGAACATCATCTTTGATTACAACTCGGGTCGTGGCAAAGAGGTCGACACGTGGACGCGCCAGACTTGGGAGTCGGTCCCGTACATGTTCTTTGACAGGTGGCGCCACTCGCCTGGGCACAACCGGAACATGCTCGCACCGCATGTGCAGCGCATGGGCGTGGGCATCGCGACCGACAGCAAAGGCGGAATTTTTGGCACAACGATGTTCTTCATCGAAGACGCGCGCACTGATACTGGTAGCTACGGCCTCGACGAGATGACCCGCATGGCGTTGGAAAGCGGCGAGCCGTTCTACCTCCCCGCGGGCGCGACCGACCTCATGCGAGCAGAATCCCTGGCCAACCCAGAATTCAACCCCGGCGACGAACGAGATTACGGCGATCTAATCCTCGACGGCTTGGACAAGTCCGAGTACACCGATGCAGGACTGGATCCGTCAGTTGAACCGGTTGACCTTACCGAGGCGATCGAGTCCTTCACCCAGCAGTACATCGCGCTGGAGCATCGTTCCACCGAGGCCGCGGAAGAGGCGGCTGCGGCTTCCGCGGAGCTGGACCGCCTCACTAGCCAGTTCGACGAGGCGAACGCCGCGCACGACGAGGCCACCGCCGCGCAGCAGAACGCGGATCAGGCCGAGGCGGACGCGGACGTCGAGGTCGTCAGCGCGAAGGCCCGCCTGACCTCCGCATCCACAACGCTGGAGCGCAAGCGCGCGATCCCGCGCGAGCCGTATGAGCAATCGCTTGCCGACGCCACCGTCACCCTCGACCAGGCCAAGTCCACCCTCGAAGCGGAACGCGCAGCAGCCGCCGAGCTCTCGGCGGCGCAGGGCCCCGCGCGCAACGCCGTCGAATCCGCCCGCGCTGCCCTCGCGCAGGTGCGCGCCCGGGAACCGCAGCCGCCGGCACCGGCTCCCGCTCCGGCTACGACGCCGGAGGACGTGACACCGGCCGAGACGACCACCGCGGCCACTCCGGCCGAGACGACCACCGCGGCCACGTCGGCCGAGACGACTACGGCGGCCACGCCGGCCGAGACGACTACGGCGGCCACGCCGGCCGAGATGACCACGGCAGCCACGCCAGCCACGCCGGCCGAGACAACCACGGCGGCCACACCGACCGAGACGGCCACCACCGCGGCCCATGCTCCCGCAGAGACCGAGGACGGCAGCTCGGCTGGGACCGCCATCGCGGTCGTCGCCAGCCTGCTGGCAATCCTCGCCGCGGGGATCGCGTTCGCACCGCAGCTGGGTATCGACCTCTCCCAGTTCGGTATCCAGCTGCCCTGATAACAGGGCGGGCGCTTAGGCTTGTGCGTGTCATCCCCATGCTCGTAGAAAGGCCACCCCGTGTCTTCCCGCTCCGCGCGCGCCCTCGTCATCGCGGCGGCCGGCTCCGTCATGCTGGCGCTCGCACCTGATGCCGCTGCATCCGCCCAAGACGCCCAACTCGCCGCCGCCGAGCAGGCCGTGACCGACGCGAAGGCCGCGCTCGCGGAGGCGAAGCAGGCGGTTGAAGCGCAGCAGGCCAAGGTTGACGTCGCGCAGGTGACGCTGGGTCAGAAGGTGGAGGCGCGCAACGTCGCAAAGCACAAGCTCGAGGCGCTCGCACCAGCCGCCGCTGACGAGCAGGCGCTTGCCGACGCCACCGACGCAGTCAACGACGCCAACATCGACGCCGAAACCGAACGCGTCGAACTCTCCGTGCGCAAGCAGGCGGTGGAGGACGCGCGGGAGGAGCTGCGGCGCGCCACCGTCGCGCTGGCGAAGGCGCGAGCGGACAAGCCGGCGGAGACGGATGCCCCGGAGACGCCAGCGGCTGGCGACGGCACCGGCCAGGCCACCAGCAGCGCCACGGGCACGGCCGTCGCAGTGGTCCTGGGCGTCCTCGCCGCCCTGGGAGCCGGTGTGGCGCTCGCGCCGCGGCTGGGAATCGACCTCTCCCAGTACGGCATCCAGCTGCCGTAGTCGCCCGCGCGCCTTCACACGCGCCCGGCCCGGAGGGCTACACTTCCAATCACTATGTCCTCACGCGTAACGCAGGAGCCCGGCCGGAAGCGCGGGCGCAACAAAGCACCTCGAAGGGTGCCGGTGGCTTCGCGCGAGCGCGAGCAGCGCCGCCGCGCCGAAGAGGCCGCCGCTGGCGTGAAGAAGCGCCGCCTGCCCGCGCTGTTCCAGCAGGACATCACCAGCATGGCCATCCTCATCGCGCTCGTGATCGCAGTCCTTATCGCCATCGCGGTCCCGCTGCGCAACTACTACGAGGGCCGCGCCGAGATCGCCCGCGCGCAGTCCTCCATCGAGCAGCTGGAGCACCGGAAAGCGCAGTTGGAAGAGGACATCGCCAAGTACGACGACCCCGCTTACGTGGAGCAGGAGACGCGCCGCCGCCTGGGCGTGATGGCGGAGGGGGAGTCCGCCTGGCGTATCATCGACCCGCGCATGTCCCACAGCCCTTCCATTACCACCGATGAGCTTCCCGACGAGCGCTCCTGGCCCGCCGTCATGTGGGATTCGCTCCGCGAGCTCCCGGAAGCCCCGGAGTCACCGGAGTCCCCGGAGCCACCGGAGTCCGTGGAGCCCCCGGCAGCGGAGGCGCCTGATGAGCTCGAAGCACCTGCTGAATAAACGCGGCTTAGACTGCAGGCCTTTCGAATAGTGGCTTGCAGATGCCACTCTTCATTTTGAAGAGCGACCGGATATAGGTATTGAAAACCGTGGTCGAACTGGAATATTCTGGCTCTTGTTTGAATTTAATCATGTGAGACAGCCAAAACTACGTCCAGCTGTGACCACTAACGTGCCAAAGCGAGATTGAAGGGAGGGCAATAATGGGGACTCTGCGCATTGAAATTAACAAAGATGTTCTGGACTGGGCACTGCAACGTACAGGCCTAAATGAAGAAAAGCTCCTCGAGGAGTTTCCTAAACTCAACGATTGGCGCAAAGGCGACGTTGCCCCCACGTTTAAGCAGGCGAAGTCCCTGGCGGAGAAAGCTCACATCCCGTTTGGCCGCCTCCTTCTTGATGAACCTACGGGCGAAAGGACTGATGTCCCAGACTTTCGTACCGTAGGAAATCAGCGACTCGGTGGGATGAGCCCTGACCTCCAGGAGGTGATTCACTCAGCTGAGGGTCGTTTGGCTTGGTACGCGGAGTACGCCGCAGAGGTGGGGATTCCTGGTCCTCAAATTCTCCGACTCGTTCAGGAGGAACTCACTCCGAGCGCAGCCGCGCATCGGACCAGGCTTGCCCTGGGGTTCGACGCGGATTCCCCAATCCCAGGGCGAGACAAGGTCGGGGCCCTGGTGACCCAAATGGAGGATGCCGGAATGCTTGTGTCTCGGAACTCCGTTGTCGGAAACTCCACGAGCCGTCCCCTCGACGTTGATGAATTTCGGGGGTTTACCTTGATCAGTGGTACTTACTGTCTGGTGTTCATTAATACTCGAGATGCAAAGACAGCCCAGCTGTTTAGTCTTGCCCATGAACTGGCACACGTGGCTTTGGGGAAGGCCGGTATTTCAAATCATAGTGAGCACCACAAAGTCGAGCGTTGGTGTAACTCGTTTGCATCAGCATTTCTCGCTCCCGAGGTGTCAGTGAAGTCACGGTACGTCAAGGGAAAACCTCTCCTAGAGAACATTGCATCGCTGGCAGCTGAGTTTGGCATGAGCCGCGAGGCGGTGCTTTGGAGGTTACGGGAGATCGGCCTCATCGATGCTGAAGCGGCCAGCAAGGTACTGGCACTTGTCCGCGCAAATACAGAGGCGAAAACCCCTAAAGTTAGCAGTACGGGTGGTCCAGCGTTCCATATTCTGGTGCGGTCTCGCGTGGGCGGACGGTTTTATGAGACGGTTACCCTGGCGGCCCAGTCAGGAGAGATAGACGAGAGAGATGCCGCACGGTACCTTGGAGCTGCCTCGTACGAGTCGCTTAGAAAATTGATTCAGAATAGCGCTTGGGCGACCCAGGAGGTTGTATAACCAGTGTTTTTGGTTGATACGAACTTCCTGGGCACTGCTGAAACCCATTATCCGGAGGATGTCTTCCCAACATTTTGGCGCGAGCTTGAACGTACGCTTTTCACTGGTGATGTGTTTTTCCACAGTAGTGTCGACACGGAGCTGAAAAAGTGGAGTCACCCGCGATTGAATTGGTACTTGAAGAACGTGGATCAACCAAAGCAAATTCTTCACCCAGATGGCGACGAAATCAATGCCTATCGCGAGGTCACGGAGTGGGCCGACAATCACCCGACGTACAATCATTCGGCTGCAACGACCTTCCTTAACGCGGCTGACTCGTGGCTCGTGGCTTCGGGCGCACGTTACGGGTACACAATCGTGTCCAATGAGAAGCCAGCTCCTAATTCAGTGAGCAAAATTAAGATTCCGGATGCGGCAGATGCATTCCAGGTGGAGTGCGTGACGCTTCTCGAATTTTTGAGGGTCCGCCGGATCAAGGTGTGACACTTTATCCGCTGGATACGACTTGACTCGTCCTCGGTGTTTACCCGCACCTTGCGGGATTCACTCCGCGAGCTCCCGGGACCGGATAAACCAGCGCCCGATCCCGCAGAACTACCTGAGCAATCCGCGCACCAGGCACCAGAAGCACCGTAGAACGCCGAACCGCCCGCCGACGCCCCGAACCCGGACCCGGCGCAGCACTAACCCGATTCGCCGAGAAGCCGCAGCCCGTCCCGGAACTCGTCGTCGCACATGAGCGCGGCCCAGTCCCCGCCGAACGACAGGGCGTACTCCAGCACCGCGGATTGCACGAACGAGGGCGGTGCCGCGTGCCCGTCGCCCCAGTCGCCCGGCATTGCGCACCAGTCCACGCCGTACCTGTCGCTCAATGCATCGGCCCACGGGCGGTAGTGGTTCCGAATGTGGAACGCGTCGTCACGATTTTGCAGGTAGAGCACCTTGTTTGGCATCACTGCCGAATACACCGCAACCAAGTCTGTGGTCACATCATCCGCGCCTCCCAGCCAGCACGTGTCCACGTATTCGCGCACCCGCTGCTGGTAGTACTTCAGAATGTCGGTCTGCGGGTTCATCGCTACTGCTAGCGACCCCGGCAACTGCAGCGAGTAGTACAGCGCCGCAAACCCGCCGGCTGAGGGTCCCTGGCACACGACCACCTCGGCACCAAGCTCCTCCACCACGTGCTCAATCACGCGCACCAGATCCCGTTGGAGTGGCCGCTCCCGGTCTCCCGCGAACCAGCCGATGGACAGCCCCAATTCCAGCGACGGGTCCGATACGAACAGCACGGAGGCGTCGAGATCTTGCGTGACCTTCTGGCCCGTAAACACTGGAAGCGTGGCAGAAGACAGGTCAACCGCTGCGTGGAACGCCACCACGAGCGCGTTGCTCGAGCGCCGCACCAGTCGCACCTCCAACGCCCCAGCGCCGTAGCTCATGGCATGGATCCCGCTCGGCACGTTCCTCGCCGCAAACTCGTCGAGGCTCCCGTACGTGTACACGTCGCCCGTGTACCGCGAGTAGTCGCGCTCAGGATGCACGGTTCCTCCAATCGTGGCCAGACACTGCATCCAACCTACCCGCCGCGCCCAGTGCCCCGTGCGCACGCTATGCGACAATAGCCCCATGCAACACGAAACCCCCACGCAGGACGACCTCGCCACCGTCGCCGAGCAGCTCGGCCGCGCGCCCCGCGGCGTCCTCGCCATCGCCTACCGCACGCCCGACGCCCAGCCAGCTGTGCTCAAGACCGCGCCAAAGCTTGACGACGGCACGCCTTTCCCAACCCTCTACTACCTCACAGACCGACGCCTGACCGCCGAGGCGTCCCGGCTCGAGGTCGCCCAGGTGATGAAGTGGATGGAGTCCCGCCTGAATGAGGAGTCCGACAACGGCGAGGCGCTGCGCAAGGACTACCTCGCCGCGCACGAGCACTACCTCGCCGAGCGCAACGCCATCGAGGACCTGGGCACGGACTTCTCCGGCGGCGGGATGCCGGAGCGGGTGAAGTGCCTCCACGTGCTTATCGCCTACGCGCTTGCAGAGGGCCCAGGCCGCGTCCGCTTCGGTGACGAGGCCGTCGCCCTTGCCGCCGAGCACGGCAACCTCCGCGGCTCCGCGATCCCCGCGGACTGGCCCACGCTCGAGGACCTGGGCATCACCCTCGACGAGGCAGGGGAGGGGCTCGCATGACCGCCCCACAGCACGCACCAATGACCGTCGCTGCCGTCGACTGCGGCACCAACTCCATCCGCCTCCTCATCACGCGCCGCGACGACGACGGCTCGCTGACGGAGGTCACCCGCGAGAACACCATCGTCCGCCTCGGCCAGGGTGTGGACGAAACCGGTCGTTTCAACCCGGAGGCCATCGAGCGCACCCGCCAGGCGCTTGCCGGCTACACCGAGCGCATGCGCGCCGAGGGCGTGCAGCGCGTCCGAATGGTCGCCACCTCCGCCACCCGCGACGCCTCCAACCGCGAGGACTTCTTCGCTATGACTCGCGAACTCCTCGGTCAGATTCAGCCGGGTGCGCAGGCCGAAGTCATTTCCGGCGAAGAGGAAGCGTACCTGTCGTTCCGTGGCGCCACGGCGGACATCGACCCCGCCCGCGGGCCCTTCTGCGTCATCGACCTCGGCGGCGGTTCCACCGAGTTCGTCATGGAGCAGGGTGCGCGCTCCACCCAAATGGGGTGCGTCCGCATCACCGAGCGCTTCATGCGCACGGACCCACCGACCGCCCAAGAAACCGAGTCCGCGCGCGCCTACATCCGCGATCGCATCGCCGAGGCTGCCGAGGTCGTCCCCTTCGCCCAGGCCCGCACGTTCGTGGGCTGTGCGGGCACCTTTACGACGCTTTCCGCACTCGCCCAGAACCTCGACTCCTACGACCCCACGCGCATCCACATGTCGGAGATCCCCTTCGAGCGCATGCGGGAGGTCACTGCGGACCTGCGTGCTCGCACCGCGTCGCAGCGCCTCGAGTACGGCCCGATGCACCCCGGCCGCGCCGACGTCATCGGCTCCGGCTCCACCGTCGTAGAGGAGATGATGGACGCATTCGCCGGCGAGGCCGACGCGTCCTCCTTCATCATTAGCGAGAAGGACATTCTCGACGGCATCGTGTCCGGCCTATTGACCGGCCTAGCCCGCCTTAGTCCTCGTCCGGCTCGAGAATCTGGTCCTCGAGCTCCGGGTTCTTCTTCCCCCGCAGCCTGCGACCCTTGCGCAGGTCCTTGACCTCGCGCATGCGCGGCTCGGGGTCAATCTTGTTCGCAATGGCCCTGCGGGTGGACTCCACCACCTGCTTGGTTACTGGCGAGTTCACCGCCGCCTGGGTGGCGTTGACAATCTGGTGGTAGCGCTTGCGGCCGGCCTTCGTGCCGAACACGTACCCGGCGGCTGCTCCGACAACGAATTGATACATGGCCCCCACCTTACTTGTGGGGCACGCCAAGGCAACGTTGTTATGCCGGATACGGTACTTTGAGTAGGAGTACCTAGAACTAGACCCGGCTGCGAGGAATTGTGTCTTCTCAACAACCTAAAGTTATGACCGTTTACGGCACCCGCCCAGAGGCGATCAAGGTAGCCCCAGTTATCAAGGCACTGGAGGAAGATGACAGATTTGAGTCTGTCGTTGTGTCGACCGGCCAACATCGAGAGATGCTCGAGCAGGTGAACAAGCGCTTCGGGATCGAGCCTGATCACGACATGGGACTGATGAAGCCGGGACAGTCCCTCAATGAGCTCGTCTCCCGGGCAATTCAGGGTCTTGATCCAATCATTAAGTCCGAAGCCCCCGACGTCATCATCTCTCAGGGCGACACCTCGACGGCAATGGCTGCTGCTCTCGCAGGCTTCCACAGTGGGGTTAAGATCGTTCACCTCGAAGCGGGGCTGCGTACCGGCAATATTTTCTCCCCGTTCCCGGAGGAAGCAAACCGCAAAATTATTGGCCAGCTCGCCAGCCTCCATCTCGCGCCGACCGAGCAGTCCAAGGAAAACCTTCGCCGTGAGAACTTCCGCAGCAAGGACATCGTGGTCACGGGCAACACGGTGATCGACGCCCTCTTGGCTGCCAAGGAATGGGACGTCGCATTTGATGACGAGCGCCTCCAGACCCTGCAGGACAATGATCAGAAGGTCGTGCTGGTGACCACCCACCGTCGCGAGAACCTCGACGCGATGACCGAAATCGGAGGTGCGGTGCAGGACCTTGCGAAGGCATACCCCGATTACGCGTTCGCACTCCCGCTCCACCTGAATCCGAAGGTCCGCGATGCGGTGCTTCCTGAGGTTGAGGATCTGCCAAACGTGATCATCACAGATCCGCTCCCGTATGACCAGTTCACTGCACTACTGAATCGTGCGTACCTCGTGCTCACCGACTCGGGCGGTGTGCAGGAAGAAGCGCCCTCGCTCGGTAAGCCGGTTCTGGTCATGCGCGAGAACACTGAACGCCCTGAAGCTGTGGTCGCTGGCACAGTGAAGCTCGTGGGAACAGATCGCGAACGAATTGTGGCGGAGTCGAAAAACCTTCTCGATCAGGACGCTGCCTATGAAGCGATGGCGAATGCGATTAACCCTTACGGAGATGGACAAGCAGCTCAACGATCTGTTGCAGCGGTGGCAGAGATGCTTGAAGTTGGAAAACGGCTGGCGGATTTCATGCCGACGGAGCTTCCAAAATCAGTTTGAACAGATCACGACTTATTCGATAGAGCACAATAGGAAACTGTGAACCTGTCTGGTGCCGAACTACCAGAGATTTCGCTCATTCTCTTGTTATTAGAATCACCAACAGGTGGGTTTTTCAAAATGCTCGTCTATTAGGAACATAAGCTAGTAGGTTGCGACTTGCCTGGTGTTCTGTCCGCAAATTGAGTCAAGACCGGCAATCGTATTCTGCCCGCCAAGAAGTAGAAGCCTCCAAGCCACGAATCGGCAATGAAAATAGCCCACCGGAGCGACAGGGGGCGAACCTCGATGCCGGGCGCGTGAGGGTAGACTTGAGGAAGTTGGTTAGTACGTTTATTCAACTTATTAGTATCTAAAAGGAGCTCGATTTGAAGATACTCGTGTTTTCTCAATATTGGGCGCCTGAAAACGGGGTTCCGCAACGCCGTTGGCAATGGCTGACGGAGCTCTTGATTGGTGAGGGGCACGAACTTTTAGTAGTAGCTCCGCCACCCCATTACCTTCGAAAAGTTCAGCTCGGGGATTGGATTAAGCAGAGGAAGAGCTACCGAGTAGGTCGTATCGACAGAGGCGTACACGGTGAGCAAATCTTGAGAAGTGGTTTCTTGCCTGCGGGGAACTCGGTGACTGAAAAAATAGTAAATCAGGCCTCGGTGGCCGTCGGCATGTCGTTAGAGTTGGTTAAATCCCGTGAAACACTAACGAGATTTAATCCAGATTTAATCGTTGGTACCGTACCTGCAATCCCGACCGCGTTAGTAGCTTTTTTGGCTTCAAGAGTGATGAGAACGCCGTACGCTATCGACTTGCGCGACGCATGGCCGGACCTTCTAGACCAATCGAGTGAGTGGAATCGTGGTTTGGGTAAGAAGTCATTCAAGGAGCTGCTCTTAAGCAGGGGGCCCCTACAGATCCTGCAATTTACTGTGCGGAAAGTGCTTGATATGGTCCTTGAACGAGCAGATGGATTGATCGTTACGTCTGGCTATTTGGAGAGGCAGCTCAGCAGGAAGTTTGAAACTTCCGCTAAGAGGCCAATCACTACCATACGAAACGTCTTCCCTTCACACTCGACCGCCCAAGAAAGCTCAGTCGAGATGCGGTCTCGTAGTGAACTCAACGTTCTCTATGCTGGGACTCTTGGCCGCGCGCAGCACCTTCAAAATGTAATTCAGGCGGCAAGAATCGCGCGCGATTTGGGTCTAGTAGTATCCCTCCGATTTGTCGGCGCAGGTTCTGCAAAAAAGACTCTCATTAAGGATGCTGAAGAGGGAGGGGTATCCATTGAATTCGTGTCACAGCATCCGTCAGATGAATTGTCGAATTTTTATGATTGGGCGGATACCGCGCTAGTTCACCTAACGGATTGGGAACCACTTAGGCGCGCGGTTCCATCAAAAACATATGAATTGATGGAAGTAGGAAAACACATCAGTGGCGTCGTCGAAGGGGAGGCTGCAGACCTCATTCGTGAGCTAGGTGCCGGACATGTTGTTAAGCCTGAGGATCCTTACGCGCTTGCTCAGCTTTGGCTTTCTCTAGCTCGGGACCGCAAACTCCTTCAGGTAGATCGTAAAGCATCGCAATGGGTACGACACGAGAGAGAGTCGGTCGTACCGCGCCGGTTAAATAGCTTTCTCTCGGCTTTGGGCGGTGAAGGGGTCTAGGCTCATGCGGAAACTTCGTGGCACCGTCTTCTTAGCTGGATACTTGTTTTTTCAAATGGTAATCAGCCCGTCGGAACTCGTTGGGAAGGCTAGCGAGTGGTCCCGCAAGAAGGGAAAGTGGAATCTCCATCGTTGCATCGAGCTTTTTTGGTCAGCGTTCGGGGCGAGTTCCAAACAAAAGATATGGAACTATTCGGATTTCCTATCATCATATGAGTCGCTCCCGTTTCTTCAAAAACTACGAAATACTGGTCGTTTCTTGCAGGTAAAGCGAGAAATGACTCTCTTTACTATTGATCCGACAGCGAGATCGATTGACAATACACAAACCTTCCAATCCGAGCATTGCGTATTAATTATTGCAACAAATTCCTTACCGTATACGCAATCGGGCTATACCCTTCGCACGCACGAAACTGCGAAAGCGCTTGTAGCCAGTGGAATGGAAGTGCAGGTGGTTACACGATACGGCTATCCCCTGGTGATAGGTGAACGGCCGGTGCAGGACAGCGAAGTGGTAGACGGGATTCGATATTGGCGTGTGCTTCCTCGAGCATTTCATCCTGGTGTGATGCAGCAGATTGACTTCGCCGTAGACCGGGCTAGCACAATTGCCCAAAGCTTTCACGCAAATATTGTTCTCACTACCACGGACTTTCACAATGCAATTGTCGCGCAGCGGGTCGCAGCGCGATTGGGGGTTCCGTGGATTTACGAGATGCGTGGGGAGCAAGAGAAAACTTGGTTGAGTAAGCTTCCTGCTGCCGACCGACAGTTTGCGCGCAATTCTGACAAATATCTGTGGACGGTCCGTCAAGAGGCTAAATTCGCCCAAGATGCGGACGCTGTTGTGACTTTGGCTAGCACGCTTTCGGATGTTGCAATAAGTAGAGGGGTCTCCGAACCTAAAATTTTTGAAATACCAAATGCTATCGGCGATACCATCTTTGACATCAAGCTGAACAAGCAAGGCGCGCGCCGTCAGTGCGGACTGCCAGACGAAAACATCATCGGGTACGTCGGGTCCATAGTTCGATACGAAGGCTTGGAACTTTTGCTATATATGGTGGCCTTGGATAGAAGCGTTCGTGTACTGATAGTAGGGGATGGGGAAGATTTGCCGAGGTTGATGCGTTTGGCGCAAGCGCTAGGCGTCGAAGGCCGCGTGCATTTTGTTGGGTGGAAGCGACCCGAGGAAGTCGCCATCTGGTACAAGTGTCTAGATATGTTTGTAGTTCCCCGCGAGGACTGGGATGTATGTCGAAGTGTTCCTCCGCTCAAGGTTCTCACTGCCATGGCGTTGGGGGTGCCAATTCTGAGCGCTGACCTACCAGCGCTTAGGTATATAACTGGGAATTTGGGAACCTATGTGAAGGGCAGATCTGCCGACAAGTACCTGGATAAAATGCAAAAACTTCTTGAGGCTCCACCGGATCCTGAGCCACTAATTCAATGGGCTAAGTCGCACACCTGGAGTCGCAATGCTGTGAAATATGAGGTAATATTCAATCGTCTTAAGCGGAGAAATAGTTCAAAAATCAAGGTGCTAAAACCCGAAAATCGGGCAAAGTAGGGTCTACCTTTTACCTATAGATGAACTGTGTGGTTAGGCAGATTTGAAACGGTAGACCGCTGTTCTTGAATTGGCGGAGTATGGAGAGACGAATGGCGCAGGAAAGCTTACGACTGCGAGCGCAGAATTCTCGCAGCGGAGACGTGGATACAAACTATGCTGGGGTGACCCATTTTGTAGGTGAGTTGATTGATGAGCTTGATGGGGTTTATGCCAAGTTAGCGTATGAAGCGGATCGAGATGAACGTCTCTTGAAAGGCATCTCAAAGCGGGAACGGGAAATCGAACTGCTGAAGAGTCGAATTTCGAGCCTCGAGACACGAGAAAAGCAATTGGAAGCAGAGTTGCAGCGGTTGAAGAATACGAAGGGTTATAGATTGCAACAACGCTATTGGCGACTTCGTAAAGCTGCAGGGAAGTGAAAAAATGAAAAGTAGTGCAATATCTAATCAGCTGAAACGAATTGATGCCCTGCGGGTTACAGTGCAGAGGGCGAAAAAAGACCTCAAGAAGCTCAAGCGTTATTCCTCGAACCTAGTATTTCGAGACGCAGTTGAAGGCGAGCACGACTTCTTTCGTCCGTCCACTGGCAGACAGGAATATATGAAGCGATGGGATCACTATCGTCCCCAAGTCGAATCCAGAATCTCATCTTTGCTGGCGGAGTCGGCTGAGCTGCCGGCCTCTGAAGCGCAACGTTGGGACAGAAGACGCAATGTAAATATCGGCATCGTCGCAGATCCCTTCCTATTTGAATCTCTCGAACCAGCCGCAAACTTTATTCCGGTCACACCGCTTAACTACGAGGAGGTGGTTGCTAAAATTGACCTTCTTCTAGTTGTTTCAACGTGGCGTGGATTGGACGGAGAATGGCACGGGGCTTCGCAGAAGGCTTCATCGAAGCGAAAGCTCCTGGAATTGAAGGTTATTCCTCTTGCCAAAGAAAGAGGTGTCCCAGTTGCATTTTATTCGAAAGAAGATCCGCCAAATTACGAAACGTTCCTAAGCACTGCTAAGCGTGCTGATGTGGTTTTCACTTCTTCTATAGAAAAAGTGAAAGCATACAAGAAGGATCTTGGGGAATCGGTACCGGTATTCCCGATCCGGTTCGGCGTCAACTACAAGAAACACAACCCTCTAGGGTGTATGAGGCACGAGGGTCGGGAATTAGTTTTTGCCGGCTCGTGGATGGCTCATAAATACAAGACTCGTGCGCGAGACGCAAAGCGAATTTTTGACGGGGTAAATGATTCATCGTCCAGCCTCACGATTGTGGATCGAAATCTCGATTTGGATCCGGAGAAGTTCTCGGATCCTGACCGATACCTTTATCCCGAGGACTTTCTTCCAAACCTTCACGGTCCACTCGACCATGATGAGGTCCTCCGTCTGCAGAAGTTGCTGCCTCTAGCGATTAATTTGAATTCGGTAGTGGGAAGCCAAACGATGTTTGCTAACCGCGTAGTTGAGCTTTTGGCGATGGGAACGTTGGTTATCTCGAACTACAGTGCTGGCGTCAATTCACTCTATCCTTCGGTTGCGTTGTTGCATTCAGAGCTAGACACAAAGAATTTCATCGACACCCTATCTCCCGCGTATATCAGATACTGTCAGGCTGAAGGTATTCGTGAGGTTTTTAACAATGACACGGCATTTGACCGGGTGGACCAGATCCTCGACGCTGTTGGGGTGGACTACGCCCGACAGGATCACAGAATTCTAGTTGTCGCGGCATCGCGCACTCAGTTTGAGAAGTTCTGTGAAAGCCAAGAGACTGAACGTCCTCTGACCTACGTATCCGCCGAAGAGTGGGACTCTCTGGTCGGTGGCGTCGACGGCGACGTAGTAATTCGCCTGGATCGTCTCACGGTGTCGGGTCCAGACATCGTGAATGATGTTGTCGCGACCTTCAGGTATTCGGATGTGGCGTCTCTGAAATTGCTGCCTTTTGATACCGAAGAGTTGGCGTATGAACCTGAAAACGTCGACTACCCTGCGAACCAGTGTGAGGTGTTCTGGTTAGAGCAAGGTCAAAAGGCTGCTGAGACGCGCGTCGCATCCTCTTTGGCGATTCTGACGAGTTGCTCAACATTTAAAGTTCGTGAGGAAAAGAACTCTTATGACTTAACTGTCATTGTGCCGACCTACAATAACGGCAAGCACCTCATTCACAAGTGCTTCAATTCTCTTTATCGGGGAAGTGCCTTTGAACGAACAAAGGTTTTAATAGTCGACGATGGATCAACCAGTCGAAAGACACGTGCTTGCGTCGAACTGCTAGAGCAGCGGTTTCCAAACGTTGAAGTTTACCGATTCCCTGAGGGAGGCTCAGGAAGCGCCTCACGTCCTAGAAACAAGGGACTGGAACTCACTACCACGCCGTATGTGACTTATCTGGATCCTGATAACGAGCAAGTACGTGATTCGTATGCGACCCTATTGAATGCTTGTAGAAGTCAAAATGTCGACTTTGCAATTGGCAATATGCTTCGTTTCAAAGGAAACGTTGTCACGGTAAACAACGCGAAGGTTTTGAGGGCAGCTAAGGCTAAGAGTGCGCCATTAGACGGCTATAACAAAGATCTCATCCAAAAAATGAACTTTCAGCCGATGAGTATTCAGGCTCTTGTCGCGTCTACTGAGTGGCTAAAATCACTCGGACTTGAGCAGCCGGTCGGTGCCGTAGGGCAAGATTCGTATTTCTTCCAGCAGATGATTTTCTATGCGCGTTCTATCACGATCACTACGCGCCCGATCCACGCATACTACGCAGCGGTTACGAACTCGACGGTGAATTCGATCTCTCCAAACTTTTACAGGAAGTATGTAAGCCTGGAGGAAGCTCGAAGTTCATGGCTGAAGTCGGTTGGGCTGTACGATGAGTATGGAAAGACAAGATTTAAGAAATTCCTCGAGGGATGGTATTTCGGCAAGCTCAACCAGGTTGCGCCCGCCGAACGTGCCGAGTGCTTGTCAATTCTAAGAGAAATTACTGCGTTGTATGGGGAAAGCGTAGTGAACGATCCAGACGTTATCGCGTTGTTCGCCGACGCTGATGCGGATGTCTAATGCTTTTGAGGAATGGCCGTGCTTCCACCCCGAAACGAGCCCGACCGCAATCTCAGCGTCAAGCGGGCGATTTAAGTTTCTTTTCAACGGTTACGCTGTTCCGTGTAACTTTGTGAAGAGCGAAAAATCGTCATCACGTCTACTGGTTACTCTAAACGGAGCTGTAAAGCGGGAGGCTGACAAAGATCCGCGCGAGATTTTCCAACGTAGAACTTGGTCGGATGAGTTTGAGTCCAATGTGCTGATGATTTCGGATGCTACGCTGCACCCGTCCAACAATATCCAAATTGGATGGGCGCAGGGGAACGGCACTGATGCACTGATCTCGGGAATGGCGAAGAGCGTTGAGTTTGTTCGTGATTCACTCGGAGCGAGGAATGAGGAGATAGTATTTTTCGGTAGCTCTGCCGGAGGCTTCCAAGCAGTAGCGCTACATAGCTGGTTTCCAGGATCTAGGTTCTTGGTCAACAATGCCCAGTTTGATTGGACCCTTTATCATCCGACTCATTCTAAAAGGATCGCTGCTCACTCTTATGGGGGGCTCGATATTCGCCATGTTCGAAAGTTGTATCCCAACATGTGCAACGTGTTTTCTCGATTTGTAAATGACCGCATACCTATCGCTGGTCGCTACTTGGTAAACGTCGCCAGTCCGGCTGATTTCGGTAAGCAACTCCCCGTGCTCACTTCTTTTATGTCGGCTCGAGCCAAGTTACAGCCTAGTATTGGTATGGATATTTCGGTTGGTTATTATGCCGATCCCAAAGCCGGTCATATGCCTTTGAATCGAAAGGCGACATTAAGGGAAGTTGCCTCTCTGCTAGAAGGGGTAAGTGTAGAGGGAGCGAGCGTTGACTGACCTCAATTACATACTCGACGTAGCGCGACGGTTTTCCGACCGCGCTGAGCTATCCGTTGGGCGGACCAAACAGTCTTCAACAATCGCAAAGTTGTTATTCGATGCGGCTGAGTCGAATCTTGCGAAGCGGATGCTAATGCAGCTTGCTCTGTGGGATGGTTCCAGGGTTCGCAGCCGTTTCGTGACAGACGTTTTGTGCCAACAAGCCTGTGAGTGGGCGGCTCTGCCGTTCGCGGGTCACGGAATTACCGATTCTAAGAAGGGGTGGCAGTTACGGCGGCTTCGTTCCGTTCACGACTCCGTGCGTCCACCAGCTACGCGGGCTAAAGCCGGCTTGTTCTATGTACATCCAATTGGCGATGCTCTGTTCGTAAAATGTGAAGGGCAGCAGGGTACAGGCACCCGGTTGGCGTTGGAAGATGGAGTGGAAAGCCTCCTGCGAGTTGTATTCAATGACGATTTGAAGTTTTGCAATGAGACGTTGCTTTTCGACGCGGATTCGTTCAACGAAATTTCCGTTGAGAGCTTCGTTGAACTTCTGGGTTCCTTGTCGGTCCTCTGGCCCATCAACATCGTGGGCATCGGCAAGGAGGAGTCGATAAAGTCTGTTTGGGAAAGGGATTTGTCGACTCCGGAGAACATTTTTTGGCTGTTGCGAGAGAACGAAAGGCTTGTTCCTCTCGGATGTGCTGGGCAGCCGATCAGTAAGCTGCAAGCGGGATGGCCCAACTGCGAACTGACTTTGGATGAGTTCCTGATTGTTCTGCAGTTTGCAAAAGCTGAAGTCCTACTACAATTAATCCCTGACAAGGCCTCGCGGGACCGTTTCACTTGTGAGTATATCGAGGAACTCTCGATCGGACGAAACGACCTCGTCAATCTTTCGCTACCGGCTAATTTTCAGACTGTTCAAAAACAGATTTTGGAACTAATTGAGATGGGAAAATAGGATATGTTCGACGAAAAATGTGTTTTGCCCCTTATCGGAGGATCTCAAAGCAAGCCAACCGCAGTTCAAAGGCGAATAGCGGACAAAGCTTTGGAAAACATTATCGAGCCATTTCCGAATTACGCCGACATTAAGTTTGGGCCCAATTTTGATTGGGAACACAAAGAACCTGGAATTGAGACGTCCTTTCAGCTTTACCTCCAAAATCTGAGAGTGGTCGGTACGTTGCTCGCTGAATTTAGCAGGTCGCAGAACATCGCATATTTGGAGAAATCAGAGGAGATTGTCCTTAGCTGGGTCGAGTACGTGGAGGCCGGAAACGCTACAGAGATGACCTGGTATGACCATGCTGTAGGCGCACGGTCGAGGGTTTTGATGCAATTCCTCGCTTGCATGGATGAAGCGGGGCGGGATTATGATCACGCGCGCTTCCGTGCGCTGCTCGAGCGCCATGCGAACCTGCTGATGGATGATTCACTGCATCGGATGAATAACCATGGTTTGATGATGGACATGGCCTTGATTTCAATGGGCCTCGGGCTTGAGCGCATGGACTACGTTTACCACGGACTTGGTCGAGCGGAAAGTATCTTCTGGCAAACCTTCAGCGAAACTGGAATGCATCAGGAAAACTCTCCCGAGTATCACAATATGGTGTCCAGGATGTACCGCGAGCTCGAACACTTTTTGATGCAAAATGAAATGTCATTTGGTTCAGGTGTTCTCCGCAAACTTGAGTTCTCAAGTCGGCATATGAATCGACTAGCTAAGCCAGATGGAAAAATCCCCGCTATTGGTGACACCGGCAGCCAACGGGCGGTGAAATCCTTCAACTGGGATAGTTTTCATGATTCCATGAGCGGCTTTTCTATCCTCAAGAGCGAGGAATGTCGAGCTTATTTGGCATTTATTTGTGGATATTCGGCGAAAGCTCATAAGCATGCTGATGACTTAAGCATCTTACTCAACTTCCAGGGTGAGGATTTTTTTGTAGACTCTGGCAAATATAACTATGGGAAAAACAAATTCCGGAGTTATGTAGTGTCTTACAAGGCGCATTCGTCTTTTACTCCAAACCGTGCTTACGCTCGCCCGGAAGACAATAGGTACTCGCGCGTCATAGCAACGGATCATTACCTGGATTCGTCAGAGTTTAAAGTAGCTTCTGGGCACAATCGGGGGTTTAAAGGTGCAAGATTGCGACGCTCCGTTTATATGGTTCCAGGTCACTCAGCGATTGTGATTAATGATTTGGGGCAATCGTCAAATAATGAGGCTTGGGTTCACCGTTTTGTCTTGTCACCTAAAGTTGAAGTCTCTGATGTCGGGCCCGGACGTGCGACGCTGAAGGCCGGCGAGGCTGAAGTGACTCTCGAGTGGTTGGGTGCAGAAATGCCAAATCCATCTATCGAGAGCGGTGCAATCGGAAAGAACTCTGTAAAAGCTGTGATTTCACAAGCGACCAACCGCGTCGCAAAAACCAAACATCTCGTGTTTACAAGCAAGAGAGGAAAGGCTGTCGATGCGAGCCTTGTAATCCACCTCGGTCCCGGATCCTCTACTCGTGTGGATGATTGTGGCACCTATTTTGCTGTGTCAAGCCAAAATTCGCACGGCACGGTCCAGCTACCGAAGTTTCAGATCTGAGATTGTGATCTTCAATGCAACGTAACCGTCGAGCGCTCTTTGCTTCATTGTTGCGGAGTTCCCGGTCCAAGTTCAGCTCGTGTTTGATTGGTGCGGTAGCAGAAGAGTACATTTGACGTCCTGTGTACTATTTTGAGATCGCATAACGCATGCGCAGGAGGAAGACGAAGTGGCCAAGCACCTGAAAGAAATGGGCGCTAAAGGTGGAAGCGGGGTGTTTTCAACTCCATCGATTCAGGACGAGGTCGACGACGCTACCTCAACATCTGATCTGCTGAGAATTGATACTTCCGGCCTTAAGGAGCTAAATTGTAGACCGAGCCTCGTGCGGTATGTTCGTGATCTTCACGACTGGCGACACTTTATTTTCGCGGACGCAAGAAGCAAAGCCCTGAATTCTGGCCGTGGAATGTTTTTGGGGCGTGCCTGGCTTGTTCTGCAGCCTCTTTTTGATGTTTCTGTGTATGCAGTAATTTTCGGTTTGATTCTCCACGTATCCCGAGGAATCGAAAATTACATAGGCTACCTTGTGATCGGCGTCGTGTTCTTTCGCTACATTTCGAGAGGGATCTCCTCAGGGGCTGGTTTGGTTCAATCATCGCGGTCACTTATAGCATCTTTTACTTTCCCTCGAGCTGCGGTTGTCTTTTCGGCGGTGATACGACAGTTTCTGGACAACCTCATTCCCCTGGTCGTTGCGTTGACCCTCGCGTTCGCCTATCAATTTCCCGCCGGGCCGAGCTGGACACTTGTTCTTCTTCCTCCTCTTTACGTCTTAGTGCACGTGTTCATCCTCGGGTTGATGCTTTTCATATCGAGGGTGACCGCTTTCATCCCGGACATTAAGCCGCTCATCGGGCTTTTTAATAGGGCCCTGTTTTTCACCTCGGGAATCTTCTATTCGCTAGAGCGTTTTGATGGACACCCTGTCATGGCGGCAATCATGCAGGGCAACCCTGTCTACCAATTTCTTACCGCTGCTCGGGACATCACTATTTACGGGGTGGTGCCACCATCGACAACGGTTCTGGCTTTGTTGGCTTGGACCGCAACGCTCTTTCTGCTGGGATTGATCTATTTCTGGAATGCGGAGGAGCGCTATGCAACAGTCGGCTAAGCCAACTGTGGTTGTCCAAAATGTATCGAAGAACTACACGCTAAACGCTCAAGGTTCGGACAAGTTCATTCTTCAACGTCGTACTCGTACGGTACCGGCAGTGAAACCCCTGAGCTTTGTTGCCTACTCCGGAGAGTCCATAGGCGTCTTGGGTAAGAATGGCTCGGGGAAATCCACATTGCTCCGGTTGATTGCCGGCACCGAGAGCCCTACCACTGGTCGCATACTGGTTTCTGAACGGCCAACTCTTCTGGGAGTGTCGGCGGCATTGCAGCAGAACCTTTCCGGTCGGCAAAATATTAAGCTCGGTCTTTTGGCCATGGGACTGCCTCCAGAGAGGGTTCGGACTTTGGAATCGGAGATCATAGAATGGGCCGACCTTACCGACGCAATAGATCGACCTTTGAAAACGTACTCATCAGGGATGGGTGCTCGACTCAAGTTTGCAATTGCCACCGCCGTGAGAGCTGACATCCTGTTGGTCGATGAGGCGCTCTCTACCGGCGATAGCACATTTGCGGCAAAGGCGCAGAAGAGGATGGATGGATTTCTAGACGCTTCCGGAACGGTCTTTTTGGTGTCGCATTCAGCATCGACTATTGAAAAAAATTGTGATCGCGCAATCTGGTTGCATCAAGGTGAACTTGTCACTGACGGAACGCCGAAGTGGGTTGTCACGCTATACCGCCGCTGGAGTAAGGCGGTTGCATCAGGCCGAACTAAGCAAGCCGAAGCGATTTTAGAGTATACAAAAAAGAAGTACGTGCCCGTGAGAATAGAAACTCATTCGGTATAGGATCATCAGCCATCAGATTGAAGAGTTTTGGGTCTGCTAGGATCTGAGACGTAGCCGATTCGGTCCAGAATGGGCTAAAAGATTCCGATTAGTGGGAGATTCTATGCACGTCGCCTTTGTAGGATTAGGTTATATTGGTTTGCCAACCGCGGTTGTTTTGGCGAACAGCGGTGTGAATGTCACGGGTGTTGATGTAAACGCCGGAAATGTGGAGCGGATTAACCGCGGAGAAGTGACAATTGTTGAGCCCGGCCTCGAGGAGGAATTGAAACAGGCTCTAGACAGCGGACGGTTCACTGCAGCTACAGAACAGCCCCATGCAGACGCATATATTATTGCCGTTCCTACGCCGTTCCTGCCGGATCACTCGGTGGACATGAAGTTCATCTACTCGGCAGCGCAAGCGATCGCACCGAAGTTGGAGGGAGGCGAGATCGTGATTCTGGAATCCACTTCTCCGCCGCTGACTACGGAAAAGATGGCAGCAAAGATCCTCGAGCTTCGGCCAGATCTTGTGGCAGACGGTGCCGAGAACCCGGATGCGAAGTCGGTGGTCTTCTTTGCACATTGCCCCGAAAGAATTCTGCCTGGTCGAGCGATGGAAGAACTCCGCACCAACGATCGTATTATTGGTGGCATGAGTGCGGAGGCTACTCGACGGGCTACAGAAATTTATGGCAGCTTCTGCAAGGGCGAACTGCTTCAGTCAGATGCAAAGACTGCAGAGCTGGCAAAATTGACCGAGAATTCTTTCCGCGATGTAAATATTGCGTTCGCAAACGAGCTTTCGCTTATCGCAGACGATTTAGGAATTGACGTTTGGGAGCTCATTGAGCTGGCCAACCATCACCCGCGTGTAAACATCCTGCAGCCGGGTCCCGGTGTGGGCGGCCACTGCATCGCCGTAGACCCTTGGTTCATTGTTTCCGCTGATCCTGAGAATGCAAAACTCATCAAATTGGCCCGTGACGTAAACGACGGAAAGCCTAGCTGGGTTGTTGATAAGGTTAAGCAAGCGGTAGATGGTGATGTTGCTATTGCGGTACTTGGTCTTGCATTTAAAGCTAATATTGATGACCTGAGGGAGTCTCCTTCCCTCGAAATCGCCGCGGATATTGCAAGACAGCTTACAGCTAATAAAGTACTTGCAGTTGAGCCAAACATTGAGACACTTCCTAACAGCCTTGCTGAAATTGGGAATGTTGAACTCGCGGGTCTGGACGACGCGGTGGAAAAGGCAGATGTGGTTGTTTTGCTCGTGGACCACGATGAATTCAAGCAATTTGATCGCGAACGCCTGGCTGGGAAAAAGGTCGTTGATACCAAGGGCGTTTGGCGGTAGCGAAATTGTGGCAGCAAAGGGCCTTTCCATTTTGAACGGTAGACGGGGCCCGAATCTACTACTGAGTCCGTAGGCATACTGACGCTTCATACGGGCTCAGATTTGGTTCTTAAACTCTGACTTGTTTATGACAGCAAAGTAGGACTCGGCTAACCAGTTATAGTGAGAGTAACCCGATGCGCAACCGAGCAAAGCCCGGGGATGCGGAAACCCCGGGCTTTGGCTCCTCCAACTGGGCTCGAACCAGTGACCCTTCGATTAACAGTCGAATGCTCTGCCAACTGAGCTATGGAGGAATACCTTCTCAGTATATGGGGATACGACCGCGATGGGAAATCCGGCCGGATCTTGTCCGAGGCTGAAGGTCGCGTGCGATGTTGTGAAGGGTATAGTTTTTACAGCGCTCTAGCGTTGATGATGGGGCTATAGCTCAGTCGGTTAGAGCCGCGGACTCATAATCCGCTGGTCGCGGGTTCGAGCCCCGCTGGCCCCACACATAGCCGGTGGCCGGAACCATGATTGGTCCGGCCACCGGCGTTTTGGTGTCAACCCTTGATTAGAACCCGGGGAAGAGGACCCGGTTCGTCTTGCCCACTTGGATCAGGGCCATCTTAATGGTGTCAAAGACGAAGAGGTCTCCACCCGGTGCCGCGAAGACGGTGGCGCCGCCGCCGTTACGGACAGACATCGGGCTGAGCTTCTCCGGGGGCTGGGTGAAGCCCTGGTTCCAACAAAGCTCGCCGACCCAGCCCTTTTCCACCTTGATGGCTGGAATGAGCTGCTGCGGCGGATTGCACTCCGGGTGAGCGGGGCGCGCGGCGTCGGAGACACACAGGGTGGTGTGGGAGGTGGGGTAGTCGTAGATCTCGCAGCGGACGTCGCCGCCTTGGTTGGAGTAGGTGTGCGTGGAGGCTTGGGCGGCGGGTGCGGCGAAGACCGCGGCGGCGAGGGTGGCGGCGCTGATGGCGAGGGCCGCGTGTGTACGGGATTTCATGGCTTGCTCCTAGTGCGTCGACAGGTCGTGCGGATGTATGGCACGTGTCACTGAGGGTAGTGGTGAGTGAGGGAGCTGGCAAGCGTGGATAAGCGAGACGACCCGGGCAACGCGAAATCCCCGCACTCCGTCTGAACTGCTTATCTAACTGGGCTCGAAGCAGTGACCCTTGGATTGCTACCTAAGACGCACGCTGAGTCCCTGTTTCGGAAGGATTGCGGGGACGGAGACTACTGACGGCGATCTCACAGAGCACTGCGGCTGGGTACAAGTCTCGATGAGGTGAAGTGAAGTTGGATATCTACGCCCACCCCTGACCGGATACTATAAAACTAGGTACTGAAAGATTTTGTAGGGATTCGGTGACATGTCCGAGAAGTTCTCAATTGAGTCGGATGCGATTTCGTTTACTCCAGGCGAAGGTGGAAACTTCACTCTGACTATGCGATCAGCAATGGGACGCTTGGTCACGGTGTCAAAAGAGGGGCAGGGGCAGGATCCGGTGGTTGACGGCGATCCCGAGCTAGCGCAGTCGCCAGCTATTGTGAACGCCCTCTGGCTGGCTGCTGTTGCTCAGCAGGAATTCAACGATTTGGTGCTCCAAAAGGAGAAAGTGATAGCCGACATCGAAGCTGGGGTGGCACTTGATGGCGGCCTCCTTACGCCGGATGCACAGCGGAAAATAGTCGAGGACTCGACAAAGACCGCCACGAAGGATTACGAGCGAAAATTTAAGGAACTTGTTAAACAGGCGAAGGAGGCTGCGAAAGCAGCCACGGGGCTTGGTGATCTCGTAGATTCCCTCGACGGCACTGGGGAAGAAGAGTGGTGTTCGCACTGCCTCGCCAAGACTCAGCACCAAAAGGCGTCGGACAAATCGCTTTACGTGTGTGCGTCGTGCGGTGCGGCAACTATGAAATGTAGCGCGATTGGGTGTGACCATTTTGCAGTGGCTGATCTCCGGCCAGTTCCAGTCCCTGTGTTTTGCGCAGAGCACACCCATCGCGTGCCAGATTTTGAACGCATCGATCACCGAATCGAAAACCTCACACAGTGGCGGGAGCTCCGCGAGTTTAAGGCTATGCACGTAGCGCGGGCTGCAAAGCTGTCTGCCACGGCTGTAGCAACGTTGGCGATTGGCGCGTCAGGTGGGCTCGCACTCGCGCCTATAGTGGGCAGTGCTGTTGGTACGACTGTCTTGGGGCTATCAGGTGCTGCTGCAACAAACGCGGGTCTTGCGGCGCTGGGATTCGGGTCCTTAGCCGCCGGTGGGCTGGGTATGGCCGGGGGCAGTATGGTTGTGGCCGCTGCCGGTGGTCTTTTGGGGTCAGCGTTTGGGGTGCAGGCGTTGAACTCTTACCTGGGTGAGGACAATTCTTTCGATATTCGGCGGGTGCGAAAAGGAGATGGCACACCGGTGCTCATAGCCCGTGGGTTCACCACGGAAAAGGATCCAGATTGGCGCAAGGAAGTAAAAGCGGTCGAATCTGCCTACTCCAATTCACCCATCTACCTCGTCGAATGGGGTAGCAAAGAACGTCGGGAACTTGTGTCCTTTCTTTCTCCAGGTGCCGGTGCAGCCGGGGGAGCTGCGCTTAAGGGAGTGGTTAAGCGTGCAAGCAAAAAGATTGCTAGGCGTGCTAACCCCGTAGGCCTAGCGATAGGCGCGGTGGATCTCGTGTCCAACCCATGGCATACCGCAGTCAACCGCGCGAACAAGACGGCGTTGGCTTTGGCTGCCATATTGCAGCGAACAGATTTGGAGTCCGTCGTCCTGGTTGGACACAGTTTGGGAGGCCGAGTCATGCTAAATCTGGCGACCGCGCTTGCTGGTACCGGGGATGCAGAACAGCAAGTTCAGGTCGAGGCAGTCCACTTGCTCGGTGCCGCAATCGGTCCAGATCCTCAGCGCGATCTATACGGTGAGCATTTCGCAGGCGTGATCCACAACTACCATTCGGGTAAAGACAAGGTTCTCGGCGTCCTTTATCCTGCCGCAATGCTTGGCAGCAAACCCATCGGTTTTGCAGGCGCCGAGGCGCCTTTTGTAGAAAATCACGACGTGAGCGACGTGGTGCAGTCGCACTCCGACTACTACGAGAATGTGGAGCTGGTAGGCAGCGGCCCGGTAACAGGTGCGTAGGAGCGGGCCGTTACGAATCGGTGCTTTGGAACCGTGCGTGAGAAGCCGGGGAACAGCACCTTGGCGGTTGTGCCGACCCGGCTGGAATCATTTTGGCGGTGTCGAGTACGAAGAGGTCACCGCCTGGGGTTGCGAAGATGGTGGCTCCGCCGCCGGAGTGCACCGAAATGGGGCTGAGCTTCTCCGGGGAGACACTCACGCCGGAGGTCGTGATGGATGCCGCGGCGCTGACGGAAATCCGGACGCCGGCGGTGGCGGTGGCGGGGGTGTTGGACCGGTTGCGGGCGTCGAGTGAACCGTTGGAGTGCGTGATTGTGGGCGCGGGTGTGCAGGGGCGGGCGCATGCGCGCACGATAGTGGATGTGCTTGAGGGGGTGCGGGAGGTGTCGGTGACGTTTACCTCGCGGAGTGAGCCGGCGGATCTGGCCTACCCGTGGGCCCAGTCGGGGAGTGCTGCGGCCGATGAGGTATTGGGGCGGGCCGGGTTGGTTGTGGTGGCGACTTCTGCGGGGGAACCTGTGGTCGTCGATGGGCAATTGCGCCCTGATGCGACCGTGCTTGCTGTGGGGGGGGCGCACACGGTGGATACGCGGGAGTTGCATGAGGATGTGCTGCGGGGCGCGCAGGCGATTGTGGAGGATGTTGAGGCTGCGCGGCGGGAGGCCGGCGATGTGGCGATCGCGGTGGAGAAGGGGGCGCTTGCGTGGGAGGATGTGGCGACGATGGCTGAGGTTGTGCGCGGGGAGGTGGCGCTGGATCCGGCGCGGCGGGTGGTGTTTAAGACCGTCGGGATGCCGTGGGAGGACCTGGCGGTGGCGAAGGTGATCGCTGGGGAGCGGGTCGCGGGGTGTGATACTTAATTACGAACGTGCCTTCGAAACTGCGGATGATACAGTCTTTGTAGATTCGCGTTCGGGAGGAGTGGAGTGGTCGGGAAAACGTATGGGCCAGAAGATGCGTGGCCGCGCCATCCTCACAAAGACTTAAATGTTCAGGCGCAAAAGGCTAGGTCCCTCGGGTGGTCCGCCAAGCGGAAGAATAGTCACGGAGGATTCGTGATTGTGTGCCCGGCAAAGCAGTGCCGCGTGCGATTTGACTCAACCCCGAAGAACCCAACGAGGGAAGCAAGGAAAGCCGACCGAACCATACGATTGTGTGGGCATTCTTCTGGGCACGGGGATGGGCTGCAGGGAGCGATTGAGGCATTAGACAAGGCGGAACGTCTAATTTGTGCGGCGGACGAACTGCTCACGGCTGAAGAAAAGTTCTGTGAAGCAGCTTTGCAGAACGCGGAAACGCTCATTCAGGGCGCTATAGAATGTGAAGAAAAGGCAAGGGCTTTTCTGAGGGGAGCAGGCTTTGAGGGTACAACAGAAGATCGCGTGGAGGCGAATGCATCGTCGATAGGCGACTACGCAGAGAAGTCCTTGAAAGTTGCCCGGGAGGAGATGGTTCCTCTCTACAAAGATAAACCCCCTCACCCGAACGTGGCACAGGCATGGAACCGCTACGTTGAGCTTCGGGAGCGGCTGGAAAGGGTCCGGGGCAAAATGGGGAGGCAGGAGCGGTAACGGCGCTGCGAGTTTGTTTGTTCTGCAATACACTGATTTACTAGTTGTCAATTGACAACTCGACGCTTGTTGAGAGGGGATGAAGATGGCAACCGTCGTGAGATTGCAAGTCAGAGGAATCGACTTCTCCGATGAAGAGCGGATCGATGCCATCGAAGAACGGGTCCCGGAAGTCTCGTTTGTCCTATCGAACGGCGTTGTTGTTGCGGAGATAGTTCTTGAAGGGCAACAGCAGAACGCCTTTAGCGAAGCGACCGATGTCTTCCACAAACTCAAAGCCCACGACGGATTGGTTCTCGACAGAGTTGAGCCTCTTCTAGTTAACACCTCTGATATTGCGGGCCTAGTGGGCTTGACCCGCCAGGCAGTGATGAAGTGGGTGACGAACCCTGACTATTCCTTCCCGAGGGAAGAGGGGTGTGTAGGAGCGGGAGAACGTCCACAAAAGATCTGGAGTCTGTACTCCGTTAATGAATGGCTCTTTGACGTGGCCAAGATCGATCTTGGGCTAGAGCTGCCGACTCCCGAGTTAGTGCGGAGTATCGACGCCTTTTTGGTTAAAGAGACTGAGCCGGTATCGGAAGAGTGGGAATCTCTCTTGGTTGCGGGTATTTCTGCGGTGGTTAAAGAATCAACTGCGACTGTTCGATCCTCAACCCACGAGGAATGGTCGGAGGGGTACTGGGACTTTTCGTTCTCGGCGCAGCCCATCGTGTCGGGACGGGCTGAAAGGGGCCGAAGGATTGAAGTTGCTGGGAAGGGTGCCACATCGTGAGTGCGGGAAACGCAGGGTTTAAAGCGGCGGATGATTGTTTTGTAGTGGACATCCGCTTGGTTTCCATAAAGGCAGATGCTCTGAAATACGAGATCCCGCATGAAGGCGTCCGTGTTCAGTTCGAATTGGGCCAATTTCAGGGCAGAAAGATTGAAGAAGGTGCGCGAGTACGCGCCAGAGCAGAGACCACTTTTTATGCCGATGGTGACCTGGATCGAGTGCTGGCAGAAATTGAGCTCTGGTACGAAGTTGATTTGTCCATCTCAGAGGGGCAAGCAGAAGCTGCCATTCACGATGCCGATCGAAAAAGTGAGATCATCGAATCTTATGTCGCCCCCGCCTTGTTCCCGTTTGTACGACAAAAAATTCACGAACTGACCAATGAACTTCCTCTACTGCCGGTGTTGCTCCCGATAGACACTTTGCGTTAGGTGGGGGAGTGGCTGGACGAGGTGCCGCTTTAGCCTGCGTCCAGCGTTGTCGAGGGAACGTCTGATTCGCGGACTACATATTGTGCGTACGAAGTTTCCAGCTGAGGTTTCGAACTCATCAACTGCAAGCCGGCCATCGCCCGTGTTGGCTGTTGCGATCTTGTTCCTGGTACCGATGCCGTGACTAGCTGGTTGCGTTTCAGTGCTAATCCGGTAGAGGCCACTGAAGTAGCCGGAACGCTGGGTAGCGTGATCCGTGAGCCCCGGCACTTCCGAGATAAGCAAGCCGCTGATTGAACCCTAAGCAGCGCGATGATCAGTCATCTGATGGCGCACGTGTGTCGTCTGGGATCGAGGGTGAATCGAGGCGCTGCCGTATAAGGTGAAACTTGGGGCAGTCCGCATCGCCGAGGTAGATCGCTACCTGATTCCCACCTGAGCGCTACCGGAAAGTCACCACGGCGCCCCATTTTCTTACTTCAAGCACGTTTACGGTACTGGATGACCTAAAGTGCCGGCTGAATGCCGTTAGTCTTCATCCAAGTATTCAGAGATTGCTCAACTGTATTTAGATAAGGGATCAAATTGTTGAGATAGTCTAGGTACTCTTTCACGTCATCGTTTGGTCGAAAACTTGCTACCGACTCAGTGGCGAGAACCGCCGAGCGTAATGCGCTAATCACAAAACGGGCGGAAAGTAGCTCGAGTCTAGCTGGGGCATGTTGATTGAAGATAAAGTGCTTGTAGGCAGTCCAAGCATTTCGATGTGTATAGCTACTGAGAAGCTTGTACAAGTTGGTTTCCGCTACGTCGCCAAGCGTGTTTGCGACTAGCTTTCCAAAACCGGGGACTTTGAAATCTTGGCCTCGATGACGATTAATATGCACAGCCACCGCGGTGGTGAGAGCTTCGTCGACCTCTGGAACCAGATCTCGTTGCTTGTCCTCCTTTATGTCCAAGGTTACCGCCCGCATCGCCCAAAAAGTTCTTTCGATGTCGCCGAAAGAGTTAATGAAAAGAAGGAGGCTGCAGTTTTCGACCACTGATCGGGAGAGAGGGGCGACAATCACTGGCGAGACAAAATCATTGTCCAGTGTCCTGTTAAGGAAATGAAGCGACCCGCCACATAACTCTGTAATCGATCGAGTCAATTCCTCCGGTGTCATGGCGACATTGAAGTCGGAGTCTTCGAAGTACGCGTTTATGCGAGCTTTAACAGCGGCGTCGAGATCCGGATCCACGTCGCCAACAAGCTTCATTAGCTGGGAAATCTCGCGACAGAGTCGTGCTAAAGCGCCTAACCACTCCGAGGGAAACGGTCGTGAGTAGTTGATGTGCGTGTGCATTCTCGGGCCCTAATCTCCGGTCATTCTTCGCAGCTTATTAGGCTCGAGTATAGGGGATGGACACGGGTATCCAGCGGCGGCGGAAGTGCTTCCGGAATCGTCGCCTTTCGGCGAGTCGGGCAGTGCCGAGGCTGATGAGGTGTTGGGGCGGGCCGGGTTGGTTGTGGTGGCGACTTCTGCGGGGGAACCTGTGGTCGTCGATGGGCAATTGCGAGCTGATGCGACGGTGCTTGCTGTGGGGGCGCACACGGTGGATACGCGGGAGTTGCATGAGGATGTGCTGCGGGGCGCGCAGGTGATTGTGGAGGATGTTGAGGCTGCGCGGCGGGAGGCCGGCGATGTGGCGATCGCGGTGGAGAAGGGGGCGCTTGCGTGGGAGGATGTGGCGACTATGGCTGAGGTTGTGCGCGGGGAGGTGGCGCTGGATCCGGCGCGGCGGGTGGTGTTTAAGACCGTCGGGATGCCGTGGGAGGACCTGGCGGTGGCGAGGGCTGTCGCCGGCCAGGCCCAAGCGGGGTGAGGCTTAGGCGAGATCCTTGACTAGGCGCTGCGCGAACTCACGCGACGAGGACGGGTTCTGCCCGGTGTACAGGTTGCCGTCGACAGTGACGTAGGACGCCCACGGCTCCGGCGCCTAGTCGTACTCAGCGCCGAGGGCGACGAGCCGGTCTTCGAGCAGCCACGGCGCCTTGTCGGCGAGCCCACCGGCGCGCTCTAGGGTGTGACCAGTTCTTCGGCCTAGAAGCCGGTGGGGTGGGACGTGCCGTCGTTAAGCGTCCAGTGCTTAGCTGCCGTATGTCATGTCTAGGGACTCCTTGTCCAAAAAGTCCCTAGACATGACATCGCTAGCTCGTAGCTCAGCACGTCGAATCGGCTGAGCGGACAGCTAGTAGGGCCCACGGCACGTTTAAGGCGCACTGTCTCGGCTGTTACTCGATACCCGCCCGAGCGTTACCAGAAACCCACCACGCCGTTACTAACTACGTGGCCCAAACACTTCGAAGTGTAGCCCATTGGCGCTCGTTGAAAAGTCGCCCAGTGTGGCTGCAGAGTGATGGTGGCACCGGCGAATGCAGCGTTGTTACGTGGCTTCATGGAGACGGTCCGGGATGGTTGGATGATACATAGCACGTGTCACTTATGGGATCGGGCAGGCGTCGATAAGCGAAAGCCCTGGGGTGAAGCCTTGCTGGCGCACGACGCGGCTGCGCTTGCGGAATGCGGCGGTGAGCGCGGGCACGCGGTGGTCGTGGAAGTCGAAGATGGTGGCGGAGGTTGAGGCGTCGCGGGTGACGCGGCCGATCTGTTGGATGATGTTGCCTTTGAACGCGACTGGGGCGGCCAAGACGAGGGCGTCCAGAGCCGGGAGGTCTATGCCCTCGCCGGCGATCTGCGTCATGGCGATGAGCACGAAACGGGGCGCGGTGGTGAGCGACCTGCGGGTTGCTGTGCGGTCTTTCGTCTGCTGCGCGCCGTGAAGGGTGAAGACGGGGATGGGGAGGTCCGGGTGGTTGCGGGCGAGGAGCGTTTCGAGCGTGGTGATGTGCTCGCGGCGCTTCACCAGGACGAGGACGTTCTTACCCCTGGTGGCGGCGCGGGCGATGGTTTCGGCGATGAGAGCGTTGCGGGCGGGGTCGGCGGCAAGGGCGTTGTCGAGGTCGGGCCAGTAGAGGTGTGGCTCGTCGAAGGTGAACTCGGTGGTCTGCACGACGTAGTGCTTTGGGCCCGGGCGCTCAATCTCCATGGTGTGACGGATCGGGCCGCAGACAAGCGGTAAGAGAGCGTCAAGGCCGTCGGAGCGGAACGGAGTGGCGGTAAGCCCGGTGACGAAGCGGACGTTGAGGTCTGCAAGCACGCGGGTAAGGCCGGCGGCGCCGACGCGGTGGCACTCGTCGATGATGATGTAGCCGTAGTCGGCGAGGAAATCCGTGCGGGAGTCGGTACGGCTGATCGACTGGGATGTGATGATGTCGATGTTGCCGCTCAGCTTTTTCGCCTTACCGCCGTACTGGCCGATGGTGGGGCTTTGTGTGGGGCTGTTTGCGGGGCTCTTGAGGAAGGTGGTGAGCGCGTCGCGCCACTGGGCGGCGAGCTCCACGTTGGGCACGATGATGGCGGTAGGGACTTGGCGATGCGCGATCAACGCGCAGGCCATGACGGTCTTGCCCGCACCCGGCGGGGCGACGAGGATGCCGGTGCGATGTTTGCGCATTGCGACGACGGCTGCGCGCTGTTCGGACCGCAGCTCGCCGGTGAACTCCGTGGGCATGGTGCGCGGCTTTGGGGTTTTGCTGCGCCGGGTGACGGTGTAGCCGGCGGTTTTAAGGATGCTGATGGCTTCGTCGAGAGCACCGCGGTCGAGGGTGAGCGTGCCGTCGTGTTCGTCGAAACGGATGATCAGGCGCGGAGTCTGGTAGGTCGACAGCCGTTGGGCCTGGCGGATGTAGAACTGCGGGTTGGGGATCGCGCCGAGGTGACGAAGTGCGGTGGTGGCGTCGACGCCTTCGAGACTGATATGGACTCGGGAATCGTGCGTAACTCGGACGTTGCCGGAACGCTTGAGCGCTTTGAGTTCTGCCTTTGTGGGCGGTTGGGGCAGTTGGGTCTCCGGGTCTGGTTGGAGGGCCGCGGCGATCTTTTTGAGCTGTTGTATGGAGGCTTTGGTGGTGTTGGCGAGGGCGGCGAACTGGTCGTCGGCGGACTCGAATTCGTTGTTGACGAAGACGGTGCGCTGCTCGGCTCGATGCTGACCGGCGAGCGGAAGTGCAATCAGGTTGCCGAAGCCGCGGCGCTTGCCAGGCAGCGTGTCCTGGGAAGGAAAGAAGCGGTCGAAGCTGGCGAAGTACTGCTTCGGGCTGGCCTTGGCCAGCAGTCCGATGCCTACGGTTCGGGCAAGGGAGGCCGGAACGGGCTCGTTGAAGAAGAGCCATACGTGTGCGCCGGTGCCGGAGCGGGAGAGCTCGATGAGTGGGTCCAGGCCGAACTCGCGACAGGTTGTGGCGTATGCGCGGGCCGCGGTGCGGAAGTCGGCATCGTCGAAATCGCACGCCAGGAGGAAGCAGGTGTCGCCCTTGCACAGCGGGTACAGGCCGACGTGGAGGGTGTTGTCGCGGCGGAGGTGCTGCTCGAGGACCTTCGAAGTGAGTGGCTTGAGATTCGGGTTGTTCCGGTCGTAGCGTCCGTAGGAGGCGGGTGACCAGCCCTTCTTCTCGCCGTTGCGCCAGGCGGTGGCGAACACGTCCTCGCGGCCGCGAAAGTAGTCCGCGAACAGGCGGAGCTTGGCGTCGGGGGAGGAGGTGTTGGTGATTTTTGCGGCTCCGAATGGTGCAGTTTCGGGTTGTGCTGCGGTTTCGGCTTCTTGCGCAGTTTCGGCAGCGAGTGGGGGCTGTGGAGCGGAATCTTCGGTGTTGGTGGTGCTGGCGCTATTGGATTTGGTGGCGCGGTTGGTCGCTGTGGGCGCTGATTGCGTGAGGAAAGTCTCGAAGTCGTCGGTGCCGAGCAGCTTGGCGAGCGCGCGCTCGAGAAGCTGCACGCGAGCCTCGAGATCGTGCGTATTCGGCATGAGAGCTCCACGGGGTCGAGAGTGTGGGATTGTACGAGGTCAGTGTAATTGGTGCGGAGAGCTTGGAATAGAGCGATTACCGCTATGGTGATAAACGATTGCCACTCCGAAGTATGTATGTGGGTCGAATTTTCGCGAGGAGGAGGAACCAAATGCAGTTAGAATTGCAGCGTACGAATGATGCAGAGCTGAGCGCCCGGAAGCGGAGCCTTTTGTCCGAGCTCGAAGCGTTGTTAGGCGAAAAAGATGCTGCACCGGAAAACCTACGGGTCTTAGCGGATTCAGGGTCTCTGACTCAACAAGAACGCGCCATCTACGATGAATTGCGTCGCGTAAAGATTCTTTTGCAGGAAGACTGAACTTTGGGCGGGGGCTCAACAATATTCGGATCGGAAGGCACAGGAAGCGGTAAAATTCCTCCAAAATGCGCTAGATCTTGTTCTTGCGAGTTTCCCCCTTGAGACTCCGAATGACGTCGCGGCTTCAGTTGAGTTAAACGAAGATCGTGGAACGGTTGTGGGGGGATCTTCTTGTACCGCTCGTTCATGGAGCGGGACAATATGGCATTGACGTTTCTGCTTCGGCAAGTGAGATTTTTGGGTTCAAATTATTGAAGCCACAATCTGCCGAGCATCTTACGTAATAGCATTGGTGTCAAGCAGGTGATGTATCGTTGGCGATGCGACGAGAGGAGGAGCACAATGAAACAGTTAAGCGCACGGCAAATTGCTGAATGGTTTGTAGCATGGGCCGAAGAAGTTGATGGTGCGGACATTACGCAACTTAAGCTGCAAAAGCTCCTCTACTACGCAAAAGGGCTGTACATGCGATCCTCAGCCGGACTCTCGCTCTTTGCAGATCGGATGGAGGCTTGGGCTCATGGGCCAGTGGTGGTCGACATTTATCACCAGGTCAAGAGCTATGGAAAGCTTCCTATTGACCCCAACGAGTTCGTCTCGAAAGATTTTAACTGGGACGATTTCCGCGATGTTGAGCAAGTGCTGATCGAAACCTGGGATAAATACGGCCCATACTCCGCCTGGGCATTGCGCAACAAGACCCATGCTGAGTCCCCGTGGCAGAAGAATTTCGTAGACGGCGAGCGAGGAGCGGAGATCTCTGACGCCGACCTCAAAGAGCATTTCTGTTAGGAATGAGTATTAAGCGTAAGGGGTCTCGGCCTTCCCGAGGAAAGCCAAGTGCTCCTGATCAAGATGTTTTAGCTTTACTGCGCGGTCAAAAAGACGAGTATCCGCTCCTTTCGATGAGGTTTCTTCAAAAGGATTGGGGTTTTAGTCCCTTGGACGACTCTATGCGCCTCGCCTTTCTGGAAAAGTGGCATAAACGATCGTCGTTCACGTGGAAAGAGTTGGCGCAGCACCAGAGACATGGATTGGGGTCGGAGTTTATCCCGAGTAGCCAAATCAAGCCAGCAATTCCCCGGCAGTTCCAGGACGTAGAAAAATTTAGAGTTTTCCGTCATCAAGGAAACCTGCCATTTGTTGGTTGGAGGGATGGGGCCATTTTCTACCTCATCTGGATCGAAAAGGAATACAACGATCTTTACAACCACTCATAGTTGGCCCGGAGCAGCGCAAGAAGCCCTAGCGCAGTTGCGGTAGGGCGAACAGCATCTGCGGTGGCGGAAATGAGCCTTAACCGCCCTTTGGGGTGAAGAGTCAGCTGTAAGAATTCAAGCGCTGTAGCCCCAATGGGCGGCGAGGCCTATCGTCTCAGTTTAGGCAAGGTCTTTCACGAGGCGCTCTGCGAGTTCCTTCGACGATGCCGGGTTCTGCCCGGTGTAGAGGTTGTCGTCGACGGCGACGTAGGGCGCGCCCGCCTCCGGTGCCTTGGTGTACTCCGCCCCCAGCGCCACGAGACGGTCCTCGAGCAGCCACGGCGCCTTGTCGGCGAGCCCAGCGGCGCGTTCTTCATCATTGGAAAACCCCGTCATTGTCCGCCCGGAGAACGGGGAGCCACCCTGCGCATTCTCAGTGGCCAGGACAGCGGCCGGGGCGTGGCAAAGAAGGGCCACTGGCGCGTTGCTTGCCATGCGCTCGGTGAGGATGTGGGCGGACGTCTCGTTGACCGCAAGGTCCTCCATCGGTCCATGCCCGCCGGGGTAGAAGACGAGGTCGTAGTTTTCGGACTCGACGTCGTCGAGATCAAGCGGTTTGGCCAGAACTGGCTCCAACGCCTCAAGTTTCGTCTTTACCGCCGCAAGGGTCTCCGCGTCGCCCGCGCTGTCATCCAGGCTTACCTTGTCAACGGTCGGAGCGACCCCGCCCGGCGTTGCCACGTCCACGTCCCAGCCAGCATCGGTGAAGATTGCATACGGGGTCACCAGCTCTTCGGCCCAGAAGCCGGTGGGGTGGAGCGTGCCGTCGTTAAGCGTCCAATGCTCTGCTGCTGAAACGATCATAAGTACCTTGGTCATGGTGTCCTCCTAAAATTTGACGATCATTTTGCCGGTGTTGCCGCCCTCGAACAGCTCGAGGAACGCCTTCGGCATGCTGTCGATGCCTTCGCGCACCGTGGTCTCGTAGCCAATTGATCCATCGACGACGAGTGGGGCGATCTTCTGCTGAAACTCCTCGGCAAGGTGGGAGTACTGGCCAACCACGAATCCGCGCAGCGTCAGACACTTACCGATGGCCAGTCCCAGGTTGCGCGGGCCCGGCGCCGGCTCTGTGTCGTTGTACTGGGCGATCGCCCCGCACATCGCGATGCGGCCGAACGTATTCGCGTTCGCGATCGCGGCCTCGAGGTGATCACCGCCGACGTTGTCGAAATAGACGTCGACGCCCTCGGGCGCAGCCTTGGCGAGCTGGCCTTTGACGTCGCCGTCCTTGTAGTTGAACGCTGCATCGAAGCCGAGGCCGGTGATGTAGTCGATCTTTTCCGCGGAACCCGCAGACCCGATCACCTTCGCTGCGCCCAGGTGCTTCGCAATTTGGCCTGCTGCGGAACCCACAGCGCCCGCCGCACCCGAGATGAACACGACATCGCCCTGCTTCATCTCGCCGACGGCGGTCAGCCCGACGTACGCGGTCAAACCGGTCAGGCCGAGGATGCCCAGATATGCCTCGGCAGGAGCAATGCTGGTGTCAATGCGTTCCGCCTGGTCCTCGTGCAATACAGCGTGGGTGCGCCAGCCGGCAAAGTGCCGGACAGTGTCGCCCACTTTGAACTTGTCCGAGCGGGACTCTGCGACTGTGCCGACCGCAGTGCCGGTCAGCGGCTGGTCGATTTGAAACGGCTCGATGTAAGACTTCGTGTCGTTCATCCGGCCACGCATGTACGGGTCGACACTGGCGAAGGTGTTCTGGACAAGGATCTGGCCATCGGCCAGCTCTGGCAGCTCTACCTCCTCGAGACGGAAGTTCTCGCTATTCGGCGCCCCCTCGGGGCGAGAGGCGAGAACCCACTGTTTGGCTGTAGTCAACGCATTCCTCCTTCATGGTTGTGGCACTTGAGTATTCGTAGGAACGCAGTGCGGGGCTTCGCTATTCCATGCCCGCAGACCAAACGCGAAACCCCGCACTCCGTGGGGAGCGCGGGGTCTTGCAAGTACTGCTCCTCCAACTGGGCTCGAACCAGTGACCCTTCGATTAACAGTCGAATGCTCTGCCAACTGAGCTATGGAGGAATATTTTCTTTGTTGCTCTGTGCAACGGTTAATCATTTTGGCGCATATCCGGAGAAAAACAAAATCGCCTGTTCAGAGGGGGTAAATCGCGCATAAGGCATGCGCAAGTGTTAGTGTTTGATTCATGAATTCACGCATCATCGCCGCCGCCACCGCGCTCACGGTGGCCACCGCTTCGCTCACCGCCGCACCCGCCCACGCCGCGAATGGGGACACCGTCAATCTGGGAGGTAGGCCCGTGGTCCGCCAGGACGCGTCCGAGATCCTGGACAGCATGAGCTCGGTGAAGAACAACTACGAAAAGGCCGCGGGCTCCAGCCTGGACGACCTGGTCGCGGGCAAGGGCGGCTCCTCCGAGCAGGGCAAGTCCACCACCACGGAGGTTGTTCTTTCCGTGCTGTTTGGCCTCGGCGCGGTCGCGGTGACCGGCTACTACATGGTGCAGGAGGGCATGATCCCCAACCCGCTGCCGGGCGTGCTGCCCTCGCCGCAGCCGAAGCAGGACCAGGACAGGGACAAGGACGACTCGCGCCACCTCGACGACGGCGCAGCCTCGCTCAAGGGCCGCGTCTAGTCGCCTCCACGTAGGGTGGGCCCATGCGTTTTATTGATCACGATGACGTCTTGCGCACGGTGTCGCCGGCGGAGGCCGTCGAGAAGCTGCGCCAGACCCTCGCCGCGGGTTTCGACCCCGCCACTGACCCGCTCCGCACCAAGGTGCCGCTCCCGCACGGAGAGATGCACCTCATGCCGTCGGCGGCCGGCACCGCGGTGGGCGTGAAAATCCTGGGCATCCAGCCCGCGGGCTCCACGGTGGACGTCCCGCTCGTGCAGGGGTCCTACCTGCTCATGGGCTCCGAGACGCTCACGCCGCACACGCTTATCGACGCCACCGCGCTCACCACCCTCCGCACCCCCGCAGCCTCAATCGCTGGGGTGCTGGACCGGCTCACGGCCTCGAACGAACCGTTGGACGTGGCCATTTTCGGCACGGGGGCGCAGGGCCTCGGCCACGCCGCGACCCTGGAAAGCGTCCTGGAAGGGGTGCGCGAGCCGCGCATCACTTTCATCTCGCGCACGGAGCCTGCCGACCTGGCCTACCCCTGGGCCGCGTCCGGCTCCGCGGCGGCGCAGGACGCACTCGCCCGCGCCGGCCTGGTCATCACGGCGACCACGTCGCCTGAACCCATCGTCACGGGCGCGGAGCTTCGCAAGGACGCCACCGTCCTCGCCGTCGGCGCCCACACCGCGGACGCCCGCGAGCTGGCCGCAGACGTCTTCACCGATGCCCAGGTGATCGTGGAGGACCCGACCGTGGCCTACCGCGAGGGCGGCGACGTGGTGCTCGCCACCGAGGAAGGCACCGTGCGCCGCGAGGACCTCATCACGATGGCCCAGGTGGTGCGCGGCGAGGTCGCGCTCGACCCGGACCGCCGCGTGGTGTTCAAGACGGTGGGCATGCCGTGGCAGGACCTCGCCACCGCCCAGGCCGTCGCGCAGGCGGCCGAAAACCCGTTAGAGTAGTGGGCATGAAGAACACGCTGCTTTCCCTCGGTGTCGCCTCCGCCGTCGCCGCCACCGCCGTTTGCCCCGCCTACGCCGCCGAACCGGCCCGGGAGTCTTCGTCGCTGAGCCCCGGCGCCATCGCCGGCATCAGCCTGGGCGTGCTGGCGCTCGTCGGTGCCGGCAGCTACGTCGCCGTCTCGCAGGGGCTTATCGACGTCCCCGGTTTGGAGATCCCGGAGGTTCCGGGGCTTGGCGAGCTCGCCGCGCTGGCGGGCGCCGCCGGCATCGCCATCCCGGCGCTCGGCGCCGGCGCGGCCAATGGTAGCCACGCGAAGGCCGCCTCCTGCCAGCCGGGCGCGTTTGATCAGCTCGTCCCCGGGTGGCCCAACCACACCGGTACGAACGTGGACTACTGCGACGGCAAGTGGGCGGTCGCGGGCGCGAACCAGACCGACTGGATCGTCGCCTTCCGCGCTGACGGCGAGCAGTGGCACGTGGTCGAGCCCGACGGCAAGACGGAGACCGGTTTCAAGTGCTACAACACCGGCCGCCTGCGCGAGCAGGGCGCGCCCCAGGAGTTCACCGACAAGCTGCTCAACTGCGCGGTGTAGCTGTTACTGACGCAGCGCCCGGGCCGCGATCGCGAGCTTGCGGTGATTGGGCACGCGCACGCGGGTGGTGCGCAGCTGGGCCGGAGGAGTCGCCTCGATGCGGTCGGTGAGTTCTTCGAAGAGGGCGGTGGCTGCGCGTACCGCCGGGCGGACCCGGGCCGGTAGATTGGGGATCTGCTCCTTGGCCTGGGCGAGTTCGGTGCGGATTTGGGGGATGAAGGGGTGGG
>NZ_CAMPQC010000021.1:0-39626 GCF_946902955.1 Corynebacterium sp. Marseille-P8863
CATCGACACCGACTTCAACCCCTCCTGGGCCATCCGACACGGCTGGGCAGGACGAACATAACCCCAGCACAACACACCCAAAAACCACCCATCCCACCCCCAAAAAAGCACACATTTTGTCGCTTAACCCAGTTCCTCGTCCACCAACATGTTTCTGGCTTTGAGGATGGCAATTTGCTGCTCCACTGTGGCAGCCGGCTTCAATGATCTGGCGCTCAACGCTCCCCCAATACGTTGATAAAGATCCAGCCCACACTTAAGAATAACTCTTAAGGCGGGCTGAACGATTGGGCATAATGCTAGTGTTCTTACGGCCTCACGTCAACTGGAGGTTAAAGTGCGCCCCCTACTTCGCCGCGCGGCGCTGGCGGGCGAACTCGCTGAGCACTACCGACGCCGCGACCGAGGCGTTGAGCGATTCCACCCAGTCCGCGGTGGGGATGGACATGATCACGTCGCAGTTCTCACGCACCAGGCGGGAGATCCCCTTGCCCTCGGAACCGACGACGATGACCACCGGGTCGCAGGCACCGTCGAAGGTGTCCAGCGTGTGCTCGCCGCCGGCGTCCAGGCCGACGACCATGTAGCCGTTGTCCTTGAACTCCTTGATGGTGCGGGTGAGGTTGGTCGCCTTCGCCACCGGCAGGCGCGCCGCGGTGCCGGCGGAGGTGCGCCAGGCCACGCCCGTGACCTGGGCGGAGCGGCGCTCCGGGATGATCACGCCGTCGCCGCCGAACGCCGCCACGGAGCGGATCACCGCGCCAAGGTTGCGCGGGTCCGTGATGTTGTCCAGCACTACGAACATGCCGTTGCCCTGCACCTGGCCCATCAGGTCAAAGACGTCGGCGTACTTGTACGGCTGGATCTTCAGGCCGATGCCCTGGTGCATACCGTTGCCGGTCATCTCGTCCAGGGTGCGCTTCGGCACCTCGGCGACCGGGATCCCGCGCGACTGCGACAGTGCCACCGCCTCGCTCAGCCGGTTGTCGTGGCCAGTGCCCTGCGCCACGTAGAGCGCCTCGGCGGGCACCTTGGCGTGCAGGCACTCGATGACCGGGTTGCGGCCCACCACCATGTCCGCCACCTCGCGCTCGTGGCGCCCCTGGTTGCGGCGCTGCTGCGCCTGCTTGCGCTTGTGGGCCGCGTGGTAGACGCGGTCCTCCGCCTTCGGCGTCGCGCCCTTGCCGCGCAGACCGCGGCGGCGCTGGCCGCCCGAGCCCTTCGTGGCGCCCTTCTTGCTCGTCTTCTGCTTATCCGGACGCTGGTACGGCTTTGCCATCTCGTCTCCTACTCCTTGATCTGCCAGGTGGGGCCGTCGGCGGTGTCGGTGACCTCGATGCCCGCGGCGGCGAGGCGGTCGCGCACCTCGTCTGCAACCGCCCAGTTCTTCGCGGCGCGCGCCTCCGTCCGACGCTGAAGCTCCGCCTGCACAAGCGTGTCCAGGGCCTCGAGCGTGCGGTCGGTGTCGCCGCCTGCGTTTCCGCCAGCATTGTCCCACGCGACCGGGTCGACGCCCAACACGGCGGCCATCGCGCGCACCTGCGCCGCCAGCGCGGACGCCTGCTCGGCGTCGCCGGACGCGAGCGCGCTGTTGCCAGCCCGGACCGTGTTGTGGATTTCGGCGAGTGCTTTGGGGACGGAGAAATCGTCGTTAAGCGCCTGCTCGAACGCGGCGGTCCAGGCCGATGGTTCGGGCGAGCCCGCGCGGTGCACGAAGTCCTCGATGCGGCGGTACCCGGCGGCCGCCTCCTGCAGGGCCTCCGGCGAGTACTCGAGCACGCTGCGGTAGTGCGCGCTGCCGAGGTAGTAGCGCAACTCGACCGGGCGGACCGACTCGAGCATGTTGTCGATGGAGAGCACGTTGCCCAGCGACTTCGACATCTTCTCGCCGGCCATGGTCACCCAGTGGTTGTGCATCCAGAACTGTGCGAAGCCGTCGCCCGCGGCGTGGGACTGCGCCTGCTCGTTCTCGTGGTGCGGGAACTGCAGGTCAAGCCCGCCACCGTGGATGTCAAACTCGGCGCCCAGGTACCAGGTGGACATCGCCGAGCACTCCAGGTGCCAGCCCGGGCGGCCGTCGCCCCACGGGGTCGGCCAGCTCGGCTCGCCCGGCTTCGCCGCCTTCCACAGCGCGAAATCGAGCGGGCCGCGCTTACCGGCGCCGGTCTCGCTGCGCGCCATGTCCTCCGGCCGGTTTCCGGACAGCGAGCCGTAGTCCGAGCCGTCGGCGGCGACCCAAGCGTCCACGTCGAAGTACACGGACCCGTCGGAGGCGTAGGCGAAGCCGCGGTCAATGAGCCGCTGCATGTACTCCACCATCTGCGTCACGTGGCCCGTGGCGCGCGGCTCCACCGACGGCGGCAAAACGCCAAGCGTGTTGTAGGCGCGGGTGAACTCGCGCTCGTAGGTGGACACCCACTCCCACCAGGGGCGGCCGTGTTCGGCGGCCTTGTTCAGGATCTTGTCATCAATATCGGTGACGTTGCGCGCGAACGCCACGTCCATGCCCTTCGCCGCAAACCAGCGCCGCACGATGTCAAAGGCCACACCGGAGCGCAAGTGCCCGATGTGCGGCGCGGACTGCGGAGTCGCGCCACACAGGTAGATCGAGACGTGCCCCTCGCGGAGGGGCGTGAAGTCTTGCAGCGTGCGGGTTTTGGTATCGAAGATGCGTTGAGTCACGCCAGCTAGCTTAGTTCAACCAGCGCCGTCGCAATCGCAGCCCTCCCCTGGCCCGCGCCGGTAAAGCCCATGTGGTCCGTTGTCGTCGCCGACACAGATACGGGCGCGCCGAGCGCCTCGCCCAGGACCTGCTCCGCCTGCTCGCGCACCGGGCCCATCTTCGGGCTCTGCCCGATGAGCTGGGCAGAAGCATTCACGACGCTCACCCCTTCCCGCCCCAGCAACTCGCGCAACTCCCTGAGCAGCTCGGTGCCTTTCACGCCGTCGTACTCCGGGCGCCCCACGCCCACGAAGGAACCCAGGTCCCCCAGGCCCGCAGCCGAGAGCACCGCGTCCACGATCGCGTGCGCGACCACGTCGCCGTCGGAGTGCCCTTCGCAGCCGTCGACCCCCTCGTGCAGGATTCCCGCGATCCAGCACGGCTTGCCCTCCTGGATCTGGTGGGCGTCGAACGCGTTACCCACGCGCAGCTTGGTCATCTGGTGTGTCATGCCCGCCACCTTACCGGGGCGACGGCGAGGCGCCCGGGATCTCAAAGACGGTGGGCTCGGCCTCGTCGGTGATGCTCGTGGCCAGGCGGAGGTCGATCGGGGTGGTGATCTTGAACGCCATCGGGTCGCCCTGCACGGTGACGACGTCCGCGCCGAACCATTCCATCAGCGAGGCGTCGTCAGTAGCCACAAAGGAACGGCTGCCGCCGAAGTATGCCTCGTTGGCCGCGCGGAGTGCGCGCAGGTCGAAGCCCTGCGGCGTCTGGACCGCGCGCAGACGCGAACGGTCCGGGGTGGCAACCACGGCGCCGGCGGCATCGACCTCCTTGATCGTGTCCGCGACCGGGAGGACCGGGACGACCGCGTCCGCGCCGTCCAGCACGCGGCGCGCCACGCGCGCGATCATCCCCGGCGGGGTGAGGGCGCGGGCGGCGTCGTGGACGAGCACGCAGGCGTCGTCAAGCGGAATGGCCCGCAGCGCAGCGAAGATGGAGTCGGCGCGCTCTGCGCCGCCGTGGACAAAGCGCACCTCGTGGCCGCGCAGCGCGCGCCTGGCCACGTCCTCCATCGACGGGCTGACCACGACGTAGATCGCGTCGACGATCTCGGCGGTCTCCAGCGCGGTGACGGAGCGCTCGAGCAGGCTGCGGCCGCGCAGCGGCACGTACGCTTTCGGCACGGCCGCCCCCAGGCGCGTGCCCTGACCCGCGGCTGCGACGACCGCGACGACCCGGCGCGACACGGCGCTACTTCTCGTCGTCGAAGGACAGGTCCCCGTAATCCAGGTCGTCCTCCTCGGCATCCTCCGGCTCCGGGGCGAAGGAGATGCCGGCCTTGACCTGCTCGTCGATGATCTTCTGGATGCCCTGTTCCAGCTCCGCGACCTTCTTCTCGTCCACCGGCTCAGCCAGCGCGAGCTCGCCGACCAGGATGTGGCGCGCCTTGCCCAGCATGCGCTTCTCGCCCGCGGACAAGCCCTTGCCCTGGTCGCGGCGCCAAAGGTCGCGCACGACCTCCGCCACCTTATTAATGTCGCCCGAGGCGAGGCGCTCCTGGTTCGCCTTGTAGCGGCGGGACCAGTTGCCGGCCTCCTCCACGTCCTCCTCGCGCAGCACGGAGAAGACCTTCTGCAGGCCTTCCTCGTTGACCACATCGCGCACACCGACCAACTCGGTGTTCTTCACAGGTACGCGGACCTCCAGGTCGGATTGGAGGATTTGCAGCACGAGGTAATCCAGCTTCTCCCCGCCGATCTCGCGCTGTTCAATATCGGCGATCTTCGCCGCGCCGTGGTGCGGGTAGACCACAACTTCTCCGACCTTGAATTCCATAGCAGCTCCTTCAGACATCGTTGACCAACCCTACCACCGTAGCTTTCGGGTGCCTTGCTTCGCGGAGGGGGCGGGGAGCGTAGTCAAGCAAGAGCTCGTGAAAGGATCCGAAAGTTTACCCCCGGATGCCCCAGCTCCCCTGGGGCGGCCCGGGAAACTGGGAAAACTAGGACAGCTGGGACTAAGGTAAGGCGGAGAAATCTACGCGCACTATTACGATGGAGGACACCCACGTGAAGTCCCTGAAGCCGGTTGCCGCTCTGGTGGCCGCGTCCGCATTGGCACTGTCCGGCTGCTCCGCCGGTCAGATCACCCAGACCTCCGACCAGGTCGCCGCCGTCGACGGCGCTACCGCCTTCACCGACAACCGGGAGGTTTCCGTCCAGGACGCCACCGTCATCCTGCAGGAAAACGGCCAGGCCGCGGTGAAGTTCACCGCCACCAACCAGGACACCGCGATGAAGGACCACACCCTGCGGTCCGTGAAGGTCAACGGCACGCCGGCGAACGTCCAGGGCGCGGAGCCGATCGGGTACAACTGCGTGCTCGTCGCTGACGCCGCCGAGAGCCTGGCCAACGTGCCGCAGTCCGAGGACGCGTGCATCCAGTACGTGCCCACCACCGTGGCCAACGACGACTTCGCGTACGGCGGCACCGTGCCGGTCGAGTTCGACTTTGACAGCGGCTCCGTGACCGTGGACGCGACCGTGTCCGCGCCGCTGCTGGAGTCCGGCCAGGTGGAGCGCGAGGCAGATCGCTAAAAAACCGCGCAGCGTCCACACCTGCACCGAGTGTGGATACACTGCACCGAAGTGGCTCGGGCGCTGCCCCGAGTGCGGGTCGTGGGGGACCCTGCAGGAACAAACACCCGTCGCCACCAGCTCCGCGCTGACGCCCACGTCTTCAGCGGAGCCCATCACGCTTATCGACGCCACGACGACCCACACCATCGCCTCCGGCATCACCGAGCTCGACCGGGTGCTGGGCAGCGGCGTCGTCCCCGGCTCCGTGGTCCTCATGGCCGGCGAGCCGGGCGTGGGCAAATCCACGCTCCTGCTGGAGGTCGCGTCGCGCTGGGCCGCCCAGGGGCGCAACACGCTGTACGTCACCGCCGAGGAATCGGCCGGCCAGGTGCGGGGGCGCGCCGAGCGCACCGGGGCCCTGCACGACAGCCTCTACCTGGCGGCGGAATCCAACCTAGACGTGGTGTTCGGGCACGTCGAGCAGGTGAAGCCGTCGCTGCTCATCGTCGACTCCGTGCAAACCATGCAGGCCAGCGGCGTCGAAGGCGTCGCGGGCGGGGTGGCGCAATCGCGCGCGGTGACGGCCGCGCTGACCAGCCTGGCAAAGCGGACCAACCTGCCCGTCCTGCTGGTGGGGCACGTGACTAAGGACGGCAACGTCGCCGGCCCGCGCGTGCTGGAGCACCTGGTGGACGTGGTACTGAACTTTGAGGGCGACCGGCACTCCACGCTGCGCATGCTGCGCGGCATCAAGAACCGGTTCGGGGCAACCGATGAGGTCGGCTGCTTCGAGCAGACCGCCGACGGCATCCGGGAGGTGCCAGACCCGTCCGGCTTGTTCCTCTCGCACCGGGGGAAGACGCCAGACGGGTCCGCGGTGACGGTGGCGATGGACGGCGTGCGCCCCATGCTCGCCGAGGTCCAAGCGCTGACCGTCGACCCCGTGAACAAGAACCCGCGGCGCGTCGTTACCGGCCTGGACTTCAACCGGGTGCCCATGGTGCTCGCGGTCCTGCAGGCGCGCTGCGGGCAGCGCACGAACGACAAGGACGCCTACGTGGCCACCGTCGGCGGGGTGCGCATCACCGAGACCGCCACCGACCTGGCCGTGGCGCTGGCCACCTGGTCGAGCCTGCACGAGACTCCCCTGCCACCGAAGACGGTGGTGATCGGCGAGGTCGGGCTCGCCGGCGAGCTGCGCCGCGTCCCCAGCCTGCAGCGGCGCCTGCAGGAGGCGGCGCGGCTGGGCTACGAGCGCGCGATCGTGCCCGCCGACGGCGACGCGGACGCGCCCGGCATGGACATCACGCGGGTGTCCACGCTCGGCGAGGCGATCGCTGCCGTCTCCCCCGCTAAGTGATGTTAAACGGCGCCGGGTCGGAGGCGTTATCGCCGATCACGGCGTGCAGGAAGTAGGACCCGGCCGGCACCGGCTGGCGGTTCTCGCACGCCTCCGGCGCGGACCCGGTGGCGGACCAGCGCGCCTCGAACCCGCGGGTCGCGCCCGGAGCGAACGTCTGCATCCCGCCGACGACGGGCTCGTAGCAGTCCGTGTCCGCCCAGACGCGCTCGTTGGTGCCCATCGCGTACACCTCGAAGCGCAGCTTCGCCTCGTCGAGGTTGATGTTGCAGTCCACGTCGGTGGGGTTGCGCACCTCCATGTACAGCACCGGCTCCGTGCCCGCCGGGTAGGACGGCTGGTTCGTCGTCGCCGTAATCTGGAGGTCCTTCAGCGAGCACTCGCCCGGGTTCGCGGGCGCGGCAGCGACGCTCGGCTCGGAAGACGCTGTCTCGCTGGCAGAGCTGGCAGCGCTCGTGCCGGATTCTTCACCGACGACGGTCTCGGTCGGCTCCGCCTTCGGCTTCTCCTCGCTGGGGCTCGGGCTGGCGGTCGCCTCGACCGAGCTGCTCGCCGTGTCGGCGCCATCGCCGCCGGAGCGCGCCACCGCGGACAGGCCCCACACGATCAGCCCGACGAGGACCAGGAGCGCCACGAGGACGACCACGCGGCGTCGCATGTAAATCTCGGGCGGAAGCGGACGCTTCGGCGGGCGCTGGTCGGTGGGACGCTGGTAAGTCATGCCTTTACCTTAGCCACCGAAGTTCTCGTACACGGTCTCGACGCGGCCGTCCTCCAGGCGGTAGCGCGCGCCGACCAGGCCCACGGTGCCGTCGTCAATGCCCTTGCGCAGCGACGGGATCCGGTCGAGGAGGTGCGTTGCAGTGACGCGGGCGTGGGTGCGCTCGATTTCCGACGAATCCACGGGGCCGTCCGCCTGCGCCGTCAGCACGGAGGGAGCGATCTTCTCCACGAACACGCGGGTCAGGCCGGTGGGTAGCTTCGCACTGTTCACGCCCTGGATCGCGGCGCCGACCGCGCCGCAGCGCTCGTGCGACAGGAACAGGACCAGCGAGACGCCGAGGTCCTGCACCGCGAAGTCAACGGAGCCGGCGACGGAGGAGTCGATGCAACCGCCCGCGTTGCGGATGACAAAGACGTCGCCGAAGCCGGCGTCGAGCAGCAGCTCGACCGGCACGCGCGAGTCGGAGCAGGCGATGACGGCCGCGACCGGGTTCTGGCCCGCGGTGAGCGACTGGCGGCGGGCCGTGTCGCGGTTCGGCGCCAGCGTCTCGTCGGTGGCGAAGCGCTCGTTGCCCTCCTTGAGCGCGGCCCAGACGTCGGTCGGAGTGGATGGGGTGGCTGTCGTTTGTTGAGTCATGTGCCTATTCTGTCACTCATCGTGGATGAATCGAAGCAATATGAACATTTAATCGCCTGGTACGAGGCCAACGCGCGCGACCTGCCGTGGCGCTCCCCCGGCACCACCGCCTGGGGCGTGCTGCTTTCCGAGGTCATGAGCCACCAGACCCAGGTCGACCGCGTCGCCCCGATCTGGCAGGAGTGGATCGCGCGCTGGCCCACCCCGCGCGCCTTCGCGCAGGCAGAGGCGGACGAGGTGCTGCGCGCCTGGGGCAACCTGGGGTACCCGCGGCGGGCGCTGCGGTTGCTGGAGTGCGCGCGGGTGATCGTCGATAAGCATGGCGGCGACGTGCCGGCGGACGTGGACGCGCTGCTCGCGCTGCCCGGCATCGGCGACTACACCGCGGGCGCCGTGGCCAACTTCGCGTACGGGCGCGACGTGCCGGTGGTGGACACCAACGTGCGGCGCGTGCACGCGCGGGCGGTGCGCGGCGAGGCGACCGCGAAGCCGTCGAAGCGCGAGCTCACCGAGATCCCGCACGGGCCGCAGCTGTCGGTCGCGCTCATGGAGCTCGGGGCGCTCGTGTGCACCGCCCGCGACCCGCGCTGCGGCGAATGCCCAGTCGTCGACTGCGCGTGGCTCGCCGCCGGGAAGCCGCCGGCCGCGGAGAAGCCGCGCTCGCAGAAGTTCGCGGGCACCGACCGCCAGGTGCGCGGCAAGATCATGCGTCTGCTGCGCGAATCGACCGAGCCCGTGGAGCAATCGCTTATCGACGCCACGTGGCACCACCCCGCACAAACCCACCGCGCCCTCTTCTCGCTGCTCGACGACGGGCTCGCGGTGCAGGACGAGGACGGTCGCTTCCGCCTGCCGCGGTAGCGCTATATTCGAGCTATGTTCGCAACCGCCTTCGCCATCTCGATGCTCGCCGGCCTGTCCACGGGCCTCGGCGGCGTCATCGTCGCGCTGAAAGGCGACATCGGCGACCGCTTCCTCGCGGGCTCGCTCGGGTTCTCCGCAGGCGTCATGGTCTACATCTCGCTCGTGGAGCTGCTGCCGGAGGCGATGGACTCGCTGCGCAGCGGCTGGACCGCGATCGCGGCGTTCTTCGCGGGCGTGGCGCTCATCGCGGTGATCGACCGGCTCGTCCCGGACGACATCAACCCGCACGAGCCGGAGACGTCGGGCGCGACCGGCGCGCTGGCCCGCGCGGGCGTGCTCACCGCCATCGCCATCGCGCTGCACAACTTCCCCGAGGGCTTCGCCACCTTCATGGCCGCCTACACCGACCCCGTTCTCGCCGTCCCGATCGCCATCGCCATCGCGCTGCACAACATCCCGGAGGGCGTCGCCGTTGCCGTGCCCCTGTCGCGCGGGACCGGCAACCGGTGGCGCGCCGCCGGCTGGGCCACCCTGTCCGGCCTGGCGGAGCCGCTCGGCGCGCTCGTCGGCTTCGCGCTCATCGCCCCGTTCATGGGCCCGCAGACGATGGGGCTGTCGTACGCCGCCGTGGCGGGGATCATGGTGTTTATTAGCATCGACAAGCTGATGCCCAGCGCGATCCAGACCGGCCACCACCACACGTCCGTCTACTGGATGATGGGCGGAATGGGGTTAATGGCTGCCAGCCTGCTCATGTTGGCCTAGCATCAGCCTGGTGAAGACCAATACATTTATCGTTCCGGCCACGGCGGTGGCGCTGGTGTGCGCGGGAAGTCCGGTGGCGGGGGCGTCGATAAGCGAACCGCCCGGAACGCTCCTGAGCAGCGCCGACGTGCCGGCCAGCGACGGCCAGCGCATCCGCTACACCTCCCAGAACGAGGCCGGCGAAACCGTCGAAGTCTCCGGCGCGCTCTACGACACGCCCAACGCGCGCGGCCTCATCGCCGTCGCCCCCGGCACGCGCGGCATGGCGGACCACTGCGCGCCGTCGGCGGGCGAGGCGATGCTCTCGTCCATCAAGGACGGCTCGATCGGCATCAACTACGAGGCGCCGATCGTGGGCACGCTCATCGACGCCGGCTACCGCGTCGTGGTCACCGACTACATCGGCCTCGGCACCCCCGGCACCCACACGTACCTCAACCGGATCGAGCAGGGCCACGCGCTTATCGACGCCGCCCGCGCCACCGCCCACGACGACGAAGCCATCGCGTTTTGGGGCTACTCCCAGGGCGGGGGCGCCTCCGCCGCGGCCGCCGAGCTGGTCGCCGACTACGCGCCCGAGCTCGACGTGCGCGCCACCTTCGCCGGCGCACCGCCCGCCGACCCGCTGGCCGTGATGGAGCAGGGCAGCACCGGGATGCTCGAAACCGTCGTGGGCTACTCCACGATCAGCTACGCGTCGACCTACCCCGACTTCCGCGAGGCGCTCGAGGAGCACCTCACCGACGAGGGCCGCCGCTGGTTCGCCGCGCTGGAGAAGTCCTGCATCACCGACCCGCCGATCCCCCACGGCGACCTGTTCGAGGGCGGCGAGACGCTCACCGAGCTCGTGCTCACCGACGAGCGCTTCATCCGCACTCTCAACCACAACAAACTCGGCACCGTCCCCGTCAGCGCACCGATCATGGTGATGACCAACCCGGACGACGACCTCGTGCCCGAGCCGCAAGCCACGCAGCTGGCGCGCGACTACGAGGCGCTCGGCTCCGACGTGGAGTACCGCCTCCTGTCGGTCCCGGGCACGAAGACGGCGCCGCTGTCCTCCGGCAGCTCGCTCACGCCTTTCGATGACGCCGACGCCCTCACCCGCTTGAGCTCTTACCCCATCTCCAACATTCCGGTCGCGGGCCACGCCGCCCCGATCGTGCTCAACGCCGGCGACGCCCTGGCGTGGCTCGCCGACTACATGCCGCCGAAAAAGATCGACGCCACCCGCGTTGCGGTGACGTCGATTTTGGCGGTGCTCGCGGTCCTTGCGGGCGTCGGCTCCGTGCTGGCGCCGAGCCTGCTCAGCCCGGCTTAGACCGGCTTAGACCGGCTCGGGGCCGCGGCCGTCGGAGCTGCCGTCGGTTCCTTCGGTGCCGTCAGTGCCGTTCTCGCCCGACTCATCGGGGAAGCGCGACGCCTCAGACTCCGGCTGCTCGCGGGACGGGTCGATCTCGCGGACCTCATCGGCGGGCTCGCCCTCGGCAGTCTCGGCGCCGTCGAAGGTCTCCGCCGGCAGCGGGCGCGGGCGCGGCGTGAAGGTGAAATTCGCGTTCTTCTCGTCCCCCTCGACATCGCCGTCGACGTCGACGGTGATGATCTCGCCGGTGCCGATCTCGCCGAACAGGATCTTCTCGGACAGCACGTCCTCGACCTCGCGCTGAATGGTGCGGCGCAGCGGACGGGCGCCCAGGACGGGGTCGAAACCGCGCTTGGCCAGGAGGTTCTTCGCGGCGTCGGTAAGCTCGATGCCCATATCTTGCGCCGCGAGGTTGAGGTCGACGCGGCTGATGAGCAGGTCGACCATCTGCACGATCTCCTCCTGCGACAGCTGGCGGAAGACCACGATCTCGTCGATGCGGTTGAGGAACTCGGGGCGGAAGTGCTTCTTCAGCTCGTCGTTGACCTTGTGCTTCATGCGGTCGTACTGCGCGTCGGCGTCGGTGGCGGTGTTGCCGGTGAAGCCGAGGCCGACCGGCTTCGAAATGTCGCCGGTACCAAGGTTGGACGTGAAGATGAGCACGGTGTTCTTGAAGTCCACGACGCGGCCCTGGCCGTCGGTGACGTGGCCCTCCTCGAGCACCTGCAGGAGCGTGTTGTAGATCTCCTTGTGTGCCTTCTCGATCTCGTCGAACAGCACGACGCTAAACGGCTTGCGGCGCACCTTCTCCGTGAGCTGGCCGCCCTCCTCGTAGCCGACGTATCCCGGAGGCGCACCGAACAGGCGCGACGCGGTGAAGCGGTCGTGGAACTCGCCCATGTCCACCTGGATCAGCGAGTCGTCGTCGCCGAAGAGGAACTCGGCCAGCGCCTTCGACAGCTCGGTCTTACCCACACCGGACGGGCCGGCGAAGATGAACGAGCCGGACGGGCGCTTCGGGTCCTTCAGGCCCGCGCGGGTGCGGCGGATCGAGCGCGAGACGGCCTTGACCGCCTCGTCCTGGCCGATGATGCGCTTGTGCAGCTCGTTCTCCATGTGCAGCAGGCGCGAGGACTCGGACTCGGTGAGCTTGAACACGGGGATGCCGGTCCAGTGCGCGAGCACGTCCGCGATCTGGTCCTCGCCCACCTCGGCGATGTCCTCGAGATCGTCGGAGCGCCACTTCTTTTCCTTCTCCGCGCGCTCCTCGCCCAACTTGCGCTCGGTGTCGCGCAGGCCGGCAGCCTTCTCAAAGTCCTGGGCGTCGATCGCCGCTTCCTTTTGCTTGCGGACCTCCGCGATGCGGTCGTCCACCTCGCGCAGCTCCTCGGGCGCGGTCATGCGCTTGATGCGCATGCGTGCGCCGGCCTCGTCAAGCAGGTCGACGGCCTTATCCGGCAGGAAGCGGTCGTTGATGTAGCGATCCGACAGGTTCGCAGCAGCCTTGAGCGCGTCGTCGGTGTAGGACACGCGGTGGTGCGCCTCGTAGCGGTCGCGCAGGCCCTTGAGGATCTTCACGGTGTCCTCGAGGCTCGGCTCGTCCACCTGCACGGGCTGGAAACGACGCTCGAGCGCCGCGTCCTTCTCAATGTGCTTGCGGTATTCGTCGAGCGTGGTCGCGCCGATGGTCTGCAGCTCGCCGCGCGCCAGCTTCGGCTTGAGCAGCGACGCCGCGTCGATCGCACCCTCGGCAGCACCCGCGCCGACGAGCGTGTGGATCTCGTCGATGAACAGGATGATGTCACCGCGCTGGTTGATCTCCTTGAGCACCTTCTTCAGGCGCTCCTCGAAGTCACCGCGGTAGCGCGAACCCGCCACCAGCGAGCCGAGGTCGAGCGAGTAGACCTGCTTGTCCTTCAGCGTCTCCGGGACCTTGCCGTTAGCAATGTCCAGCGCCAGGCCCTCCACGACGGCGGTCTTACCCACGCCGGGCTCGCCGATGAGCACCGGGTTGTTCTTGGTGCGGCGGGAGAGCACCTGCATGATGCGCTCGATCTCCTTGTCGCGGCCAACGACCGGGTCCAGCTTGCCTTCCTTGGCGGCCGCGGTGAGGTTGCGGCCGAACTGGTCCAGCACCAGCGAGTTGGAGCGCTCGCCCTGCTGGTTGCCGCCGCGCGGGCCGGGGCCGGATGCGACCGGGCCGGGGCCCGCCTGCGGCACCTCGGGGTTCTGGTTGTCGCCCTCGTAGCCGGAGAGCAGCTGGATGACGGTTTGGCGCACCGTCGGCAAGTCTGCCCCGAGCTTGGTCAAGACCTGCGCGGCGACGCCATCGCCCTCGCGGATCAAGCCGAGCAGCAGGAACTCGGTGCCGATGTACTTGTGGCCCATCTGGAGGCCCTCGCGCAGCGACAGCTCGAGTACCTTCTTGGCGCGCGGCGTAAACGGGATGTGCCCGGAGACGGGTTGCGAGCCGTGGCCGATAATTTCGATGACCTCGCGGCGCACGTCATCGAGATTGATGCCCATTTGCTCGAGCGCCTTCGCGGCGACGCCCTCGCCTTCCTTAATCAGGCCGAGCAGGATGTGCTCCGTGCCCATGTAATTGTGGTTGAGCTCGCGCGCTTCTTCCTGCGCCAGCACGATCACGCGCCGTGCTCGGTCCGTAAACCTCTCGAACATGGTGTGCCCCTTCTTGTCGTGAGTTTTCACCTACTCTAACGCGCCACAGCCCCAATCCATCCCGTGTTCGCCACTGGCGAACACGCAAACCCCCAACCCTATTTAGACGCACCAAACCGGCCCGCGGTTCCCTCCCGGGCCGAAAATGGGTGAATCCTCACAACCCATTGTTTCCCCAGCTCAGGGCCGGTAACGTGGCTGCCATGAACGCACTGGCAGACCTCGTATCCATCGACCGCCGCGGCATGCAACTTGTCGCGGCGGCCGCTGGCATGACCCTCGAGGACCTCACCGGACTCGGCCTGCCACGCGACCGCGCCCGCCAACTCCACACCGCCGCAACCGTACTGTGCGGCACAACCAGCCACACCGCCTACCAACGCCGCGCCCACACCGGCGCCGCAACCAACCAGCACCGCCTGGACACCCTCGCCTACATCGCCCGCAGCGCCCGCACCATCACCGACACCACCGCCCGCTGGACCTACATCGACACCCTGTGCAACACCCCCGGCGATTTAACCCACATCACCCGCGTTGCCAACGAACTGAAAGCCGAACTCCAGCCCGCACCCCCGCGCCCCGAAAAAGTTCGCGTGACCCACCACGGCGACGGCATGGCCACCCTGCGCATCACCGGGCCCGCCCTGGCCATCCAAGGCGTCTACGACGCGGCAAACAACAACATCACCGGCTGGCTGGCAAACGACTGCCCCAAAGCGGACTACCTCGTACGCGTTACCGCCAACCTGGACCTCGGCGACTACCAGCGCATCATCGCCGGCACGGGTGACGACGTTGAGGTCCACTTCGCCAACGGGGTGATCACCACCGGGGAAGAATTCGTGCGCATGCAACTCGATGAGCTTGGCAGCATCATCCTCATCGGCACAATGGACGGGCCAGTCAACGCCTACAACGCGCGTTTTGCCTCGGCGAAACACCGCGAGATCATGCTTGCCGACGCCACCACGTGCACCTGGAAAGACTGCACCGTACCAGCCACACGCTGCCAGGCGCACCACATGAGCGAACACCGCCACGGCGGCGATACCACGCCCGCGAACCTTGGTTGGTTGTGCCAGTACCACAACTCGCAGGCCGCGACCGGCGCCCGGGGCCACACCGAACGGCGGGACGGACAGATCTATTACGTCTCGCCATACGGAAACGCCACCCCCACCGGCACCGACCACACCGCCCGCGCGCCCAGCCGCAAACCGCCGGACTGACCCCCCAACGCAAAAGCCCGCGCGCCAGCAACTCTGGCGCGCGGGCAAGCATGCCCGGAAGGCGTTACAGCAGGTCGCGGAGCACCGGATCCGCGATCTTCAGCACGTTCTCGCGCGCTTCCTTCGCGGTCGGGGCGTCGACAGCGTAGTTGGCCATCTGGCGGCAGGTGTCCATGTCGTGCAGGCGCAGCGCGGCGCGCACCGCGTTCACCTTCGTCGGGGCCATGGACAGCGAGGTGATGCCCAGGCCGACAAGCACGAGCGCCATCAGCGGGTCGCCGCCGGCCTCGCCGCACACGCCGACCGTCTTGCCGGTGGCGTAGCCGCCCATGCCGGTCGCCTTGATCATGTTCAGCACCGGCGGCTGCCACGGACTGAGCAGCTCCGCAAGCTCACCCTGCATGCGGTCGGCGGCCATCGTGTACTGGGACAGGTCGTTGGTGCCGATGGAGGCGAAGTCTGCAATGCTCAGCACGTGCCCGGCGCGGATCGCCGCCGCCGGGGTCTCCACCATGATGCCCACCTTGGGCAGCCCGTAACCGCGGGCCTTGTCGCAGAACCACTGGGTCTCCTCCACCGTGGCGACCATCGGCGCCATGACCCACAGCTCGGCCTCCGGCACATTGGCGTGGGCATTGGCCAGCGCCTGCAGCTGGTCGTTGAGCAGGTCCTCGCGGACCATGGACAGGCGCAGCCCGCGGCGGCCCAGCGCCGGGTTCTCTTCCTCGCCGAGGTCGGCAAAGCTCAGCGGCTTGTCCGCGCCCGCGTCCAGGGTGCGCACGACCACGCGGCGCTTGCCAAAGGCACGCAGCACCCGGGTGTAGGTCTCGGTCTGCTCGTCCACGGTCGGCGCTGAGTCGCGGTCCAGGAACAGGAACTCGGTGCGGAACAGGCCGGAGCCTTCCAGGTCGAACTTGGAGGCCTTCTCCGCGTCCTCCGCGGTACCGATGTTGGCCAGCAGCTTCACCTTGTAGCCGTCGCGGGTCGCGCCCTCGCCGGACGAGCCGGCCAGCGCCTCTGCACGGCGTCGGGAGCGCTCCTCCAGCTCGTTCACGTCGGAGTCGGACGGGGCGACGATGACTTCGCCGACGCCGCCGTCGATGGCGAGCGGTGTGGCGTCGTCAATCGCCCCAAGAATGCCCTTCACCTGCACCGCCGCCGGGATGCCCAGCTGCGCGGCCAGGATCGCGGTGTGCGAGGTCGCGCCGCCGCCCTCGGTGACGATGCCCAGCACGCGCTCCGGGTCGAGCGTCGCGGTCTCGGCGGGCGCGAGGTCGTGGGCGACGAGGATCGACGGCTCGGCGAAGTCCGGCACGCCCGGCTCCGGCAGGCCGCGCACGCGCGCGGTGGCGCGGTCGCGGATGTCGTACAGGTCGGTCACGCGCTCCGCCATGTAGCCGCCGAGCTTGCGCAGCTTCCCGGCGTAGACCTCGACGGCGTCGTGGATCGCGTGCGTGACGCCGGTGCCCTTCTTCAGCTCCTTCTCGATACCGCGAATCAGCCCACGGTCCGTCGCCAGCGTCGCGGTCGCCTCCAGCACCTGCTTCGACGTCGCGGAGTTCGCATGCTCGGCGCGCTGCTTCAGGGACTCCGCCACCTCCTGCAGCGCCGCCTTGACGCGCTCGCTGTCGCCCTCGACGGCGGCCGGCTCGTTGTCGTCCACGCCGACGGCGGGCCTCACAACTGCAAGCGGGCCGGATGCGGTGCCGGCGGACACTCCGATTCCGTAGAGAACAGTGCGGTTGGTCATGGTCATTCCTTTCGCTAGTCCGCCCCCGACACTACTCGTCCGCCTGCGCCTCCTGCAGCCTGGCGACGTGAAGCCCCAGGTACGCGACTTCGTCGTCAGTCAGCTCGCGCCCGAACCGCAGCTCAACCACCTGCGCGACCTTCCGCGCTACCTCCATCTCGGCGGGGTACGCGCGCAGCAGCTCGCGCGTCAGCGGCGAATTCCCGTGGTCCAGCTGCGCCCCGCGCTCCAGCCGCACGAAGAGGTACCTCGCATGCGTGATGAAGCGGGCAGTGCTTATCGACGCCACGTCCACCCCCGAGCCCCACTCAGCCCCAATCACGTCCAGCATCTGCTGGATCACGCCCGTCATGCGGTACGTCTGCGCCAAGTTACCGGTGTTGAACCCCGCGTTGACCAGGTGGAGGGTGAGCGCCGTCGCCTCCTCGGGCGGGAGCGGCGCGTCGAGCCGCCGGTTGATCGCGGCGAGCAGCCGCTCCCCCTGCGCCGCCTCCTCCGGGTAGAGGTGCGTGACCTCGGCGCGAAGCGGGTACTCCACGGTGGTGCCCGCCTTCGCCCGCTCGGCGGCGCCGCCGATGTGGTCCGCGATGGCGGTCACCAGGGTCAGCCGTGGATTCACACCGATCTCTTCGAGGGCGGCCGCGGCATCGTCGACCGCCCGGGCCGGTAGCCCTGCGATCATTTCGCCTGCGTGGTCGGGGTCGCGGCCGTCGATAGGCACGAAGATGCGCTGTACCTTGGTCTCGTCGAGCGCGTCGCCTTGCTTGATCTTGAAGCCCACGCCACGGCCGGTGACCACGACCGGTTCGTCGCCGCGGCGGGCGAGCACGACGTTGTTGTTAAACACGCGCAGGACTTGCATGCCCTAAGCGTAACGCGCCCGCCGCGGGATCTTCCGCTGCGGGCGCGCTGTGGCTGAGTGGGCCTTACTTGGTCACGCCGAGGACGGGCTGCCCCTCGGCGACGGTGTTGGCGGCCAGGTCATCAACACCGGTGAGTGTCTTGGAGTTGACCACCGTGGTGATCACGGTCGGGTCGACACCGGCGGCCTTGATGGACGCGAAGTCCACCTCCGCCAGCGGCTCGCCGGCCTTGATCTGCTGCTTCTTCTCAGCGACCGGCGTGAAGCCCTCGCCGCCGAGCTTGACGGTGTCGATGCCAATGTGCACCAGGATCTCCACGCCATCGGCGGTCTTGATGCCGTAGGCGTGGCCCGTCTTGGCCACGGAAATAACCTTGCCGGACACCGGGGCGGCGACGGTGACCTTGTCGGCCTGCGGCTCGATGCCGACCGCGTGGCCGAGCGCGCCGGAGGCGAAGGCGGCGTCGCCGAGCTTGTCCATCGGGACGACCGCGCCGGCGATCGGTGCCAGGACCTCCTTGGTCACCACGGCGGGCTCAGCGGCGGCAGCGGGTGCTGCGGCGGTTGCGGGAGCCGGGTCGGCGGGGTCGGCAGCCTCAGTCTCCACGCCGTCACGCGCAGCGGCGGCGCGGGCAAGTGCCTCCGCCTTCTCCTCCGGGGTGCGGTAGTCGGTGATGAGGATGACGAAGAAAGCCGTGAAGAACGCGACGGCAATCGCGACGAGGTAGACCCACATCGGGTCGAACACGAACACGGTCGGGATGGAGGTGAACACGAACGCGTTGGTCTTCACGCCGCCGAACGGGGTGCCCAGGATCGCGATGGTCAGGCCACCGGCGAAGCAGCCGACGAGCATGCGCGGGTAGATCTTCTTGAAGCGCAGGTGGATGCCGTAGAGCGACGGCTCGGAGATGCCGCCGAGCAGGCCAGCGGCCAGGGCAGAGCCGGCGGTCTGGCGCATGAGCGGGTCGCGGTCGCGAAGCGAGATAGCCAGCACCGCGGCGGTGGCACCGAAGCAGGCGAAGTTCCATGCGCCCATCGGGCCCTGGATGAAGTCGTAGCCGAGGGTGTCAATGTTCACCAGCATCAGGGCGTTGAGCGGCCAGTGCAGGCCAAGCGGCACGAGGAATGGGTACAGCATCGGAATGAGGACGGCGAAGACGAACGGGGCGTTGCCGTTCATCCAGGCCAGGCCGGTGCCGATCCAGGCGCCGAGCAGGTAGCCGAAGGGGCCGATGAGGAAGGCGGTGACCGGGATCATCACCAGCAGGGTGAGGAACGGCACGAAGACCATGTGCACCGCGGACGGGATGATCTTCTGGAAACCCTTGTACAGCGCCGCGGCGACCGCGGCCATGATGAGCGGCACGAAGACGTTGCCTTCGTAGCCGTTGTGAATCATCGGTAGGCCGAAGACGTCGATCACATCGGTCGGCTCGCCGAACAGTTCGACCACGCGCGCCTCGGGGTGCTCGGCAAGCGTCATGTAGTTCGGGGTGAACAGCGCCAGCATGATCGCGGCGGGCACCCACGGGTCAATGTTGAGCTTCTTGCCGGCGTTGTAGGCCACCGCCACGGGCAGGAAGTAGAACACGGAGTTCCACATCGCGTCGACGAACTGCCAGCCCGGCGTCTTCACCTCCGCGCGGAAGTCCACGAGGTGGAACGCGTCGAGCACCGCCGCAAACGCGATGATCAGCGACGCACCAAGCAACACGCCCAGAATCGGACGGAACGAGTCCGACAGGTACTCAAAGAACGTATCCAGCCACGGCAGCCGGCCCTTGGCCTTGTCGCGCTGCTGCTTCTTCAAGTCGTCGTTGGACACGGCGCCGCGCCCCGCCATCTCCGGCAGGTTATTGATGTCGTTGTACACATTCGCCACGTCACCGCCGATGATGACCTGGTAGCGGCTCCCGCCCTGCGGCACAGCACCCATCACCTTGGGGTTGGCTTCGAGGCGTTCCTTGTCGGCCTTGGTGGCGTCGACAAGCTCGAGGCGCAAACGCGTCGCGCAGTGCGTCATGCTCACAATATTGTCCGGCCCGCCGATACCGGCGAGGATGTCGGCAGCCTGCTCCTGGCGGCCGACCTTCGTGGATGCCATCGGTATGCTCCTTTTCGCTTCAGGCAAACAAAAAGACCTGGGACGCCAAAACGCCCCAGGTCTTGCCCCGCGAACTCACGCGGGTAACAACCCTGTTGTTGGCCTCAATCTTAGGCCCGCCGCCACCGCAATAGCAAAGGGCAGGGCACTCCATCCGAGGGTAGAGAGCAAACTGGGCACCCCGGGCAGCGCGATCACGCCCATCGTGCACACCAGCGCCACGCCGGCCGCCCAACTGCGCACCGGGGAGCGCAGGTCCACCGCCGTCATGGCCAGCGGGATCAACCACACCGCGTAGTAGCCCTGCAGCAGGCCGCCGACCAGGAACACGCCGCAGAACAGCACGCCGATCGTGCAAAACGCCCACACCACGCCAAGCTCGCGCCGCTGCGGGAACAGCACCGCCACCGCGCCGAACACGCCGATGAGCACGACGACGCTCACCGCGACCGTGCCCGCGCCGCTGAGCCCGAGCGCGCCGATCGCGCCGTTGTCGTACTGCCGCGTCTCCGCCAGGTAGGGCACAAGCCGCTCGGTGTACCAGCCCGGCTCCGCGGTGGTCGCCCAGCCGATGCCAAACAGCGCGGCGTAAACCGCCACCGCGCCCACGAGCACCCACCACTGCCCCAGCAGGAATGGCACGGCGATGAGCACGATGAACTGCGGTTTGATCGTCACCGCGTACGCGAGCAGGAGCGTGGCGACGATCCGCGAGCCCGGGTAGTCGCGCAGGCACGCGTGCACGAACGCCACCATGACCAGCAGCAGGAACCCGTTGATATTCGTGAGGTAGATCGTGGATTCCACCGGCTCCGGTACGTTGAACGCGATGCCGATCGCCGCGAGCGTGAGCGGGCGCGCCATCTCCGGCGCGACCATCTTGGCGGTCCACCAGAGGGCAATGCTTATCGACGCCACACTCGCCCCCACCATCGCCCACCGGGCCACATCGAACGAGCCGAACACCGCCAGCGGCGCCAGGACAACGTTCGCCCCCGGCCCGTACAGGTAGTGGGGGTCGGACGTGGAGTAGTCCTCGTTGTAGACCGGGACGCCGTGCGTGTAGCGCTGGACGGCGTCCCAGATGGGGACGAAGTCGAGGCCGTCGCGAAGCAGCGGCAGGATGATCGCGGCGCGCAGCAGGCCGATGATCGCGGCGGACCAGAGCAGCCACGCCGGCACGCGCCGCGGCAGCAGCGCCGTGTGCGTGCCGTGCGCGGGAACGCCCGCGTCTGCGGCCACCTACGCCTCCGGCTTGACCATCGGGAACAGCACGGTCTCGCGGATGCCCAGGCCGGTCAGGGCCATGAGCAGGCGGTCCACGCCCATGCCACAGCCGGCTGTCGGCGGCATGCCTTGTTCCATGGCGGCGAGGAAGTCCTCGTCAAGCACCATGGCCTCGTCGTCACCGTTGGCGGCCAGGCGCGCCTGGTCCTCGAAGCGAGCGCGCTGGATCACCGGGTCGACGAGCTCGGAGTAGCCGGTGGCCAGCTCGAATCCGCGCACGTAGAGGTCCCACTTCTCGGTCACGCCGGGCTTATCGCGGTGGTCGCGCGTCAGCGGCGAGGTCTCGACCGGGAAGTTGGTCACAAACGTCGGCTCGTAGAGCTGGTCGCCGCACAGCTCCTCCCAGATCTCCTCGACCAGCTTGCCGTGGCCCCAGCCGGCACCCTCCGGCACCTTGAGGCCGATGGTGTCGGCGATGGCGGTGAGCTCCTCCACGCTCGATTCGATGGTCACCTCGGGCTGGCCCGGGAATTTGCGGGCGAGGGCCTCGTTGAGGCTCGGGTACATCTCCAGGACTTTCCACTCGCCGGAGAAGTCGTACACGGTGCCGTCGGCAAGCGTGACCTGCTCGGAGCCGAAGACCTCGCGGGCGCAGAACTGCACCAGGCCCTTCATCATTTCGGCGCCGTCGTGGTAGGTGCCCCACGCCTGGTAGGTCTCCAGCATGGTGAACTCCGGCGAGTGCGACTTGTCCACGCCCTCGTTGCGGAAGTTCCGGTTGATCTCAAAGACGCGGTCGATGCCGCCGACGACTGCGCGCTTGAGGTACAGCTCCGGCGCGATGCGCAGGTACAGGTCGATGTCCAGCGCGTTCGAGTGGGTCACAAACGGGCGGGCGGCGGCGCCGCCGTGCAGCGTCTGCAGCATCGGCGTCTCGATCTCCACGAAGTCCTCGCCCGTGAGGTACTTGCGCACCGCGGCGATGGTGCGGATGCGCGTCATCGCGTTCGTGCGGGCATCCTCGCGCATGATCAGGTCGGTGTAGCGCTGGCGGACGCGCTGCTCCTCGTTCATGTCCGCGAAGGCGACGGGCAGCGGCCGCAGCGCCTTCGACGCCATCTGCCAGGACTGCGCCTGGACGGAGAGCTCGCCGCGTCGAGAAGCGATGACCCGCCCCTTCACGGACACGATGTCGCCGAGGTCAGTGTCCGACTTCCACGCGGCCAGCGCGTCCTCGCCGACCTCCGCGAGCGAGAGCATGACCTGCAGCTGCGTGCCGTTGCCCTCCTGCAGGGTGGCGAAGCAGAGCTTGCCCGTGTTGCGCTGGAACATAATGCGGCCCGCGACGGCCACCACGTCCTGGGTCTCCTGCCCCGGCTCCAGCTTGGTCGCGCCGTCGCCCTCCCCCTCGGGCACGGCCTGGTACTTCGCCCGCAGGTCCTGCAGGGAGGTGGTCCGCTCGACGCTGACTGGGTAGGCGTCCTGGCCGGCGTCGAGAAGCTTCTGCCTCTTGTCCCGGCGGATCTGCTGCTGCTCTGAAAGTTCTGGCGTATTCACGTTCAGCCATCGTAGTCGGTCAGCGAGGCTCACTCGACTCCACGGTCACGGTACCGCGCCGCCCGCCCACAAGACTCACCGCGGCCAGGGCGATTATCGACGCCACCACCCCCGCCACGAACGCCGACGCAGACCCCTCCGCCTGCGTCGCGCCCGCCGCCACGCGCAGCGACATCACGCCGATGAGCACCGCGGTGCCGGCCGCGCCGCCGAGCTGCTGCAGCGTGTTGAGGATCGCGGAGCCGTGCGAGTACAGCGCGTTCGGCAGCGCGGACAGCGACGCGGTGAGCAGCGGCGTCATCACCATCGCCATCGCCACGTTCACCGCGATCAGCGAGACCACGATCACCCACGCCGGGGTGTCCTCGCCAAGCAGCAGCCACAGCGCGGCCTGCGAGACCCCCATGAGGATCGCGCCGGGGACGGCCAGCGGGCGGGTCCCCACGGCGTCGTAGATCCGCCCCGCGATCGGCGAGGCGATCCCCTGCGCCACGCCGCCCGGCAGCAGGAGCAGGCCGGTGAGCAGCGTGGATAGCCCGAGCGCGCCCTGCATGTAGATGGGCAGCAAGTTCACGGTGCCCAGGAACGCGCCGAAGATGAAGACGACGGCGATGATGGAGCAGGTGAAGTCGCGGTAGCGGAACGCCCCGAAGTCCAGCAGCGCGCGGTGGCGGGCGGCGAGGCGACGCTGGCGGCGCACGAACACGACGGTGAACACGATGCCCACCACCAGCGCGATCGCCGGGGCGACGGATTCGCCGGTGAGGAGCTGCGTGAACGTCGATAAGCCGTAGACCAGGCCGCCGAACGCCAGCACCGACAGCCCGACCGAGGGCAGGTCGAGCGGCGTCGAGCGGGTCTCGCCGACATTGCGCATGAAGAAGAACGCGCAGACGACGAGCAGCACGGGCACCGGCACCATCACCCAGAAGATGTGGTGCCACGTGTACGCGTTCAGCACCGCGCCAGCCAGCGCCGGGCCGAGCGCCGGGGCGACCGAGATCACCACGGCGTTGAGCCCCATCACCGTGCCGCGGCGCTGCGGCGAGACCACGTTGAGCGTGACCGTGAACAGCAGCGGGATCATCACCGCCGTGCCCGCGGCCTGGACGATGCGGGCGAGGATGAGGACGACGAAGGCAGGCGAGAGCGCCGCGAGCACGCTGCCACCGATAAACAGGCCCATCGCGGCGAAGTACAGGGTGCGGGTTGTAAGCCGCTCGATGAGGAAGCCGGTGGTGGGAATCACCACGGCCATCGTGAGCATGAAGCCGGTGAGCAGCCACTGCGCCACGTCGGCGCTGACCGCGAACTCCTGCATGATCGCCGGCAGGGCCACCGAGACCGTCGTCTCGTTGAAGATCATCATCATCGCCGAGAACACGAGGATGCCAAGCAGGACCGCCGGGTTGGGTGCGGCGGAAGCGGTACGGGCGGTCACGCGCGGAGTCACCTTTCTGTGGGACAAAAGAAGGAGCACGCGGGCAGCACGCTTATCGACGCTCCCCTGTGCTCCAGGCAATGCTGAGCCCGCCTACTGTATGCCACGGCGGGCGGTGGCGCTACTCGCACATCGGCAGCGCGAGTCGCTTCTCCTCGGCCTCGTGGCCGTTGATGACCACCATGAACTGCTCCTTGTTCTCCGGCACCATCACGAAGGCCGGCGGGTAGGCGTCCGGGACCTCGTAGGAGTCGATCATGCACTCGCCGCTGCCCAGGATGACGGCCTCGTCGCGGCCCGGCACGACCTCGTCGCGCGCGTCCTGCGACACGTACTTGGACACGGACACGCCCAGGTCCTGGTTGGCGCAGCGGATCTTGCCCTCCTGGCCCTGCTCCGGGGTGGCGGACTCGCACTGCAGGTCCTCCCAGCCCTTCTGGCCCGAGCTGCCGGACACCAGCTGCGGGTACGCCTCGGCGATCTCCGCGTCGGCGCCCTCCCACTGCGCGCCGCGGCTGTTGTCCCACCACCACCAGAACGCGCCGAGCGCGATGAGCAGGAGCACGAGCACCGCGATGATCCAGGGCCACGGGTTCATCTTGCTCTTCACCACGGCGGGGCGCTTGTACTCGCCGGTGGGGCCGTAGGCGTACGGCTCCGGGGGCTTGCGGTATCCGTCCTGCGGGCGCGGCGCCACGGAGGTCAGCGGGCCCTGGTCCTCGACCGCGGAGGCGGCGCCGCCTGCCAGGGCGAGGAGGTAGCCGGCGCAGGAGCCGGACTCGCCGGCCAGCTCGGCGTCCACGGGGGTGCCGGTGAGCTCGGCGACGAGGTCGCGGAAATCGGCGCGGTTGCGCTCTGCGGACCCGGTGGCGTCACTAAGCGAGGGCGCAGGGCCCACGAGCGCCATCTTCACGGGCGTGGACGACCAGGCGGGCTGGACCAGCAGGTGGTCCGGTGTAATCGAGCGGGCGACAAAGTCGGCGTGGCCCTCGCGGTTGTAGGCATCGATGGCCTCGGCGACCGGCTGGAGCAGGTCGCGCGCCTCGGTCTTGGTGAAAGCGGAGCCGACGGCCTGCTTCTCGCCCAGCAGCTGGCGCAGGGGCGTGCCGGTCGGGGCCTCGCGGAGCACAAACAGGTGCCCGCCGTCGGTCAGTCCGGCGCCGCGCGGCTGGAACACGCCCGGGTGCGACGCCTCCGCGAGCGCGGTGTTGAGCGCGCCGACCACATCGGCTGCGTCGGGCCCCGGCGTGGCGGCAAACAGCTCGACCTCCACGGCCTGGCCGCTCTCGTTGGACGCGGTGTACAGGGTGGAATCGGCGGTGCGGCCCGTTTCCAGGACCTGCTCCTGGTCGAAGGTGAAGCCGAAGCGCTGGTTCAGCAGTGCAGCGATGTTGGACACAGACATGCCCAAGAGTGTAGCGCCCGCTATGCCTCGATGTTTTTAAACCCGACGCCCAGCGGCACGCCGACGTTATCAATCAGGTGCACGCCGCCCAGATCGACGGCGGCGAGGAGGCGGGCGTCGCCGGTCGGTGGGGCGGGGCGCATGGCAAGGTCGCGCAGCTCAAGGTAGGCGGGCTCGACCCCGGCGGCGGCGAGCACCCCGCGGGCGGTTTCCAGGACCACGTGCGCGCCGTGCTCCGCCGCGTGCGCGCCCGCCGTCAACGCCGCGGCCAGCGCGAGCGCCGCGTCGCGGTGCTCCTCCGGCACGTCGCCGTTGCGCAGGCTCACCGCCAGCCCGTCCGGCATACGCACCGTGGGCACACTGTGGATCTTCACCTCCATGCGCAGCGCCGTGACCGCCAGCTGCGTCGCCACGAGCAGCTCGAAGTCCTTCTCCCCCAGCACCAGGTCCGTGGCGTGGGTGGCGTTGAGCGTGGCGAGCAGCCGCGCCACGTCGCGCCCGACCGCCTCGGCGTCTTCCAGGTGCGCCATCCCGGTGTCCACGCTGGCGGCGCAGCCCAGTTCTCCGTGGAAGACCACGTCGACCTTTTCCTCGGCGAAGATCTCCGGGACCTCGTCGCCCGAGAAGGTGACAAACACGTACGAGCCCAGCAGCGACTTCGCCGCCCGGATCAGCTCGATGTGCCCGGCGTGCACCGCGCGGCCGAGCGGCACGACCACGATCGACTTGCCCACCTTCCGGAACGCGCGCCCGTAGGTGGCCAGCAGCGCCTCGTCGCGCACGACGGTCGCTGCTCCCGGTGTAAACGTCATTGGTTTCTCCCTTCGTATTTGTCCATTGCCCACACTTGCATGGCGGCGTCGCGGGCCTGTTCCGCACCCCTGCGCTGCATGTCCACGAACGCGCGGCGCACGCCGGGGTCGTCGATCGCGCCCAGCAGCAGGTCCGCCGTGGCCGGGTCAAGGCCCGGTCCCTCGCCCGCGGGCTCGTCCCCGAGCGCCGGGAGGTTGGGGATGGCGGAGGTGAGGAGTTGGTGGGCGTCGATAAGCAAGGTGCGCTGCGCGGCGCGGAGTTCCTGCGCGGCGGCGATGCGCGGGCGCGCCGAATCTGCGATGGGCACGGCGGTGCCGCCGGATTCCGCGACGAGCATGGCGACGACGCCTTCGCCGAGCTCGTCGGCCGCGGACGTGAGCCACGTGCGGTCGTGGAGGCGGTAGGCGCACATGACGATCGCGCGCGCCGTTTCCACGTCATCGAGCAGCTGCGCGCCGCCGAGCAGCGCCGTGTGCAGGAACATTTGGCGCGGCCGCGCGTACGGGGCGAGGCGGGCGGCGATGCTGCGGACTTCGGCGGGGCTGGCGACGTCGATGAGCACGAGGTCCACGTGCGCGATGAGCCCGGGGTCCGCGAGGTCGAGCGGGCGGACGGTGTGCCCGGCGCGCTCGAGGTCGTCGGCGAGCCCGCACGCGTTGCCGATCGCGCCGGCCAAGAGTGTCGGCGCCACTAGCGCTTGTTGCGTTCCAGCAGCTCGGAGACGGACAGCGAGCCCTCGCGGCCGGCATCGCGGCGGCGCCGGCCTCCGCGGCGCTCGTCGCTTTCACGCTTCTCGACGCCCCGCTCATGCCGCCCAACGTGCGTCTCCGGCTCCGGCTGCGGCTGGGGTTGAGGCTTGGGCTCCGGCTTTGGCGCGGCGGTTTCGGTCTTGGTCCGCTCGCTGATCAGCGCCGACAGCGGGTTCTGCTGCTCGCGCTGCGGCTGCTGCCCGATGTTGCCGCGCACAGCGTCGCTGCTCGGCGCGCCGCTGGGGCGACCGCGGCGGTGGGAGCCGTTCGCGCGCTCCGGGGCCGGGGTGCGCACCACGGAGATCTTCGCGGTGTCAAAGCTCGACGGCCCCTTGGTCTCGTGCTTGTGGGGCTCGGACTTGGGCGCCTCAACGGGCTCAGCCGGCTCGCTCGGCGCAGTCGGCTCGCTCGGCTCGGCCGCAGCCTCGGCCTCCGCCGGGCGCTCGAGTTCCTGGATGCGCCGCGCCGCCGCACGCACCGCGGCCGGCTCGTACTCGAAGACCTGCCCGCTCATCTCCTCCAGCTGGGAGCGCAGCGCCTTGATCTCCGCTTGCAGCTCGCGGAGCAGCTCGGTGTCCACCGGGCTCGCGCCGGCGCCACCCGCGGCGGCGGCCGGCTGCCGCTCCAGGCGCGCCAGCTCTTCCTTGTGGTTCGCCTCGCTCTGCTGGAGGGCGCGGGTCGCTTCGTCGCGGTCGCGGCGCATGCGGAAGATCACGATCAGCCCGGCCGCGGCGGCCCATAGCGCGAGGATGAGCGAGATTTTCAGCGCGTTTGCCGAGTTGGTAAACAGCATCACCACCGTGCCCACGATCGCGAGCGCGAACGGCACGATGACCCAGAGGTTTCCGCGGTCACTAGAAGAGGGTTGGGCAGTCATGATTAGTACCTTAGCTAACGCCCTCGCCCGACGAGGGTGGCGACACCTCGCACGCCTTCTCCAGCAGCACCCCCGCCACCGCGAGCAGCAGCCCGCCGACCACACCGCCGATGAGCGCCGGCAGGTCCTCCCCCGCCGCGGCGAGCGTGCCCAGCCGCGGCACCACGTACACCAGCGGCCCGAGGTACGCCCCGCCGCACACCGCGCCGGCCCACGCGCACGCCTTGCCAAACAGCATAAAATTCGCGGCCATCATCGGGTTGAGCTGCGAGCGGTCCAGCCCGACCCGCCCGTCGGAGCGCCGCCGCTTCACCACCACCACGAGCACCGTGCACACCAGCGCCAGCACCCAGAGGCTCGACGGCACAGCAGCGCCTATCGACGCCACCGCCCCGTACCACCGGCGCATCAGAATCAATGTGGCCGCCGCGCAGAACCCCGCCGCCCCGATCAGCGCCGCGTAGGACGTGCGGTGCATGCCCTCGCTGCTCATCCTCTTAGCCCTCCAGTCTGCGCACGCCGTCGCGCTCCGCCGGGTCCAGGCGGGCGAGCAGATCGGCGACGCGCTCGCCGCCCAGGGTAGCGGCCGGGTCGATCTCCAGCCAGGGCGCGAGGACGAACGCGCGCAGGTGCGCCCGCGGGTGCGGCACCGTCAGCTCCGGGTCGTTGGACGTGTAGCCGGCGATGTCCACGATGTCCACGTCCAGGGTGCGCGGCCCCCAGCGCTCGACGCGGACGCGGTTGGCGGCCTCCTCGAGCGCCTGGCATTCGCGGAGGAGTTGGGTGGGGGTGAGGGGGGCGTCGATAAGCATGCTCTGATTGAGAAAGTCCGGCTGGTCCGTCTTGCCCCAGGGGGCGGTGGCGTAGAGCGAGCTGGCGGCGACGAGCGAGCCCGCGAAGTGGCGCACGACCGAGGCGAGGTGCGCGCGCGAGTCCTCCATGTTGGAGCCTGCGGAAATGACGGCGCGCATGCTACCTCCTGTGCTTGCGGTTGCGGCGGCAGACGACGGCGACGTCGTCGAAGACGAGCGGGATCGGCGCGTGCGGCTTGTGCACGGTGACCTCGATGGCGTGCAGGGCGTCAAAGCGGTCCATGGCGGTGTCGGCGATCTCGGTGGCGACGGTCTCGATGAGCTGGCGCGGGGTGCCCGCGGCGACGTCGTAGGCGAGCTGCGCGAGCTCCGCATAGTTGACGGTCTTGGTCAGGTCATCGCCCGCCGCGGCCTCGGCGAAGTCCACCCAGCAGGTGAGGTCCACGGTGAAGGACTGGCCAAACTCGGTCTCGTGCGGGAGCACGCCGTGGTGCGCGAAGCACTGCAGGCCCTTCAGTTCGATGCGGTCGGCCATGAGTGCGCACCTCCCTCGCGCCACTTGGCGGCGACGTCGACGGCGTCGCGCGAGACCGCGACCTCGTGCACGCGCACGCACCACGCGCCGTAGTGCGCGGACAGCGCGGTGACGGCGGCGGTGGCGGGGTCGGCGTCGACGGGGCCGTGCTCCAGGCCGCGCTCCTTGCGCACCCCGGTGAGGAAGCGCTTGCGGCTCGCGCCGACCAGGATGGGAAACTCGCCAGCGATGAATTCCGGCAGCGCGTTCAGCAGCGCCCAGTTGTCCGCGGCCGTCTTGGCAAAGCCGAGGCCGGGGTCGAGGGTGATCTGGTCGTGCGCCACGCCGGCGGCGAGCGCGTTGTCCACCAACTCCCCCAGCACCTGGTGGACGTCGCGCACCACGTCCCCGCCGTGGTCGGCGGCGCCGGAGGCGTTGACGAAGGCGTCGGCGCGCCAGTGCATCAGGCACACCGGCAGCTGGGTCTGGGCCATGACGCGGTACATGTCGGGGTCGGCGAGGCCGCCGGAGACGTCGTTGATGAGGTCCACGCCGGCGTCGGCAGCCGCGAGCGCCGTCGACGCGCGCATCGTGTCCACCGAGGTGCGGATCCCGTCCGCGTGCAGCGCCGCGATGACGGGGCGGACGCGCTCGGCCTCCACCTCGGCCGGGACGCGGGTGGCGCCGGGTCGGGTGGATTCGGCGCCGACGTCGATAATGTCTGCCCCGAGCCGCACGAGTTCGTGCGCGTGGGCGATCGCGTCGTCGGCGGCAAGCCAGCGGCCGCCGTCGGAGAACGAGTCCTCGGTGACGTTGACAATGCCCATCACCGTCGTGCGGCCGGGCGCAGTGAGATCGGCCACGCTGACCATGGCTAGCTCCTTATCAGGCTCATGACCTCGGCGCGCGAGGCCGCGTTGGACTGGAAGCCGCCGCGCACCGCGGAGGTGGTGGTCACGGCGCCGGGCTTGCGGATCCCCCGCATGGCCATGCACAGGTGCTCGCATTCGACCACCACGATGACTGCGGAAGCACCAAGCTTATCGACGATCGCGTCAGCCACCTGCCCCGTCAACCGCTCCTGCACCTGCGGCCGCTTGGCGTACATGTCCGTGAGGCGGGCGAGCTTGGACAGGCCCGTGACCTTGCCGTCCTTGCCCGGGATGTAGCCCACGTGCGCCTTGCCGTAGAAGGGCACGAGGTGGTGCTCGCAGGTGGAGTAGATCGGGATGTCGCGCACGAGGACCAGCTCCTGGTGGTTCTCCGCGAACGTCTTCTCCAGGACCTCGGTGGGGTCGGTGTGGAGGCCGGCGAAGACCTCCTCGTAGGCGCGGGCGACGCGCGCTGGCGTCTCCTTGAGGCCCTCGCGGTCCGGGTCTTCGCCCACGGCGATGAGCAGTTCGCGCACCGCGGCTTCGGCGCGCTGCTGGTCAAACTTATTGGTCATTGTTGGGTCGGTCCTCTGGGTCGGTGGGGTGGTTGTCGCTGTTGCTGTCGTGGTCTTCCTTCCGGTGCCGCGGCAGCTGGCGGGTCGTGTCCTCGGACGCGGGGCGGTAGGCGGTGCTGCCGCCGCGGCCGTCCGCATCATCGTTGTAGTACGACTCGTCGGGGCGCTCGTTGTCGGGGAGGCGGAAGCCGATCTCGGCGGTCTCATTGTCCGGCTGCTCCGGCTGGGCGGGCTGGTCCGGGGTCGGCGCGTAGTTCCGCATCCCCGGGTGCTGGCCCTGCTGGCTTTGCTGGCCATCCCCCGGGTAGGTCCAGCCCGGAGGCGGCGTCGGGCCGCCGTAGTTCGGGCGGCTGCCGCCGGTCGGCGGGGTCCACTGCGACGATCCGTTGCCGTCCTTACCCGGCTTGCCCGGGCGCCAGTGGTTGCCGCCCTGCTGGCCCTGCTGACGCTGCTGGCGCTCCCGCTGACGGCGCTCACGCGTCGCCTTCGACGCTTCCAGGATGGAGAAGCGCTTCGGCGGCTCCTCGCCGCGTTCCTTCGCCAGCTCCACCGGAGTCTTGACCGGCTCGCGGCCGATCTGCTGGTGGAAGCGGGCGTCGTGGGCGGGCAGCTCGGGGCGTACCGGCTCGATGTCAGTAAACAGCTGCTCTAGGTCCGGGCGGCGCAGGGTCTCCTTCTCCAAGAGCGCGGAGGCCAGCGCATCCAGCTGGTCGCGGTACTTTTCGAGGGTGCGGTAGGCCACCTGGTGGGCTTCGTCGAGAAGCGCCTGCATTTCCTCGTCGATCTTGGCGGCGACGGCCGGCGAGTACTCCAGCGAGCCTCCGCCGCCCTTGCCGGAGAAGGGATCGCCCTGCTCCTGGCCGTACTTCACGGCGCCGAGCGAGGAGGTCATGCCGTACTCCGTGACCATCGCACGGGCGATCTTCGTGGCCTGCTCGATGTCGTTGGACGCACCGGTGGTGGGCGCGCCGAAGACGAGCTCCTCGGCGGAGCGGCCGCCCATGGCGAAGACCATGCGGGCGAACAGCTCGTTGCGGTTGTACATGCCCTTGTCGTCCTCGTCCGCGGTCATGGCGAAGCCGCCCGTGCGGCCGCGGGCCAAGATGGTGACCTTGTAGACGCGCTCGATGTCTTTGAGCGCCCACGCAGACAGGGTGTGGCCACCCTCGTGGTAGGCGGTGACCTTCTTCTCCTGCTCGGAGATGATCTTGGTGGAGCGGCGCGGGCCGCCGATCACGCGGTCGGTCGCCTCCTCGAGCGCGTCTGTGGTGATGACGTTGCCGCCGACGCGGGCGGTGAGCAGGGCGGCCTCGTTAAGCACGTTGGCCAGGTCCGCGCCCGACATGCCGGCGGTGCGCTTGGCCAGCGAGTCGAGGGAGACGTCCTTGGCCAACGGCTTGCCCTTGGCGTGGACCTTGAGGATCTGGGCGCGGCCGGCCAGGTCCGGGTTGGTCACCGGGATCTGGCGGTCGAAACGGCCCGGGCGCAACAGGGCGGGGTCCAGGATGTCGGGGCGATTGGTCGCGGCGATGAGGATGACGCCCTCGCGGTCGCCGAAGCCGTCCATCTCCACCAGCAACTGGTTGAGCGTCTGCTCGCGCTCGTCGTGGCCGCCGCCCATGCCGGAGCCGCGCTGGCGGCCGACGGCGTCGATCTCGTCGACAAAGATGATGCAGGGGCTGTTCTCCCGGGCCTGCTTGAACAGGTCGCGCACGCGGGAGGCGCCCACGCCAACGAACATTTCCACGAAGTCGGAGCCGGAGATGGAGTAGAACGGCACGCCGGCCTCGCCAGCCACGGCGCGGGCCAGCAGGGTTTTACCGGTACCGGGAGGGCCGTAGAGGAGCACGCCGCGCGGGATCTTCGCGCCGAGTTTTTCGTAGACGCCCGGGTCCATGAGGAAGTCGACGACCTCCTGCAGCTCATCGACGGCCTCGTCGGCGCCCGCGACGTCCGCGAAGGTGTTGGTCGGGTTGTCCTTGGTCAGCTGCTTCGCCTTCGAGCCGCCGATGCCAAACATGCCGCCGCCGGCCTGCATGCGGTACATCATGTAGGAGATCAGGCCGAAGACCAGGATCATCGGCAGCATGAAGCCCAGCATGGACAGGAGGAAGGACTCCTGCGTCACGTTCGTCTTGTACTTGTCGGCCCCGGACTCGCGCACGGCGTCGAAAATCTCCTGCGTGGTGCGCGCCGGGTACTGGGCGGAGATGGCTTCGACTCCCTCGTGCTCGTCCACCGTGATCGGCTCGCGCAGCTCTATGCGGACGCGCTGCTCGCGGTCGTCGATCTGCACCTCCTGCGCGTTGGAGTTGTGCAGCTGCTCGACGGCAACGGACGTGTCGACCGTTTGGTAATTGCGCGTGTCGTCTCCAAACAGCGTCAGGACGTACAGCGCGATGAGCGCGATGGCGGCGAAAATGCCCCACCGCAACACGTTTTTATTTTTAGTCATACAGTTTTTGGGTCTTACTTGTCGTCACAGTTAGTTGTCGCCTGGCGGGGCCTACTGGCCCTCGGAGTACACGCGCGGGTGCAGCGTGCCTACGTACGGGAGGTCGCGGTAGCGCTCCGCGTAGTCGAGCCCGTAGCCGATGACGAACTCGTTGGGGATGTCAAAGCCGACGTCGAGCAGGTCGATCTTGGCGGTCTGCACCTCGGGTTTGCGCAGCAGCGTGATGACCTCGAGGCTCTTCGGGCCGCGGCCGTTCAGGTTCTTCAGCAGCCAGGACAGGGTCAGGCCGGAATCGATGATGTCCTCCACCACGAGCACGTCGCGGTCGGCGATCTCCTTGTCCAGGTCCTTGAGAATGCGCACCACACCAGAGCTGGTGGTGGAGTTGCCGTAGGAGGAGACGGCCATGAACTCCATCTCGGCGGGGATGGAAAGCTTGCGAGCAAAGTCGGTGAGGAAGAAAACCGCGCCCTTGAGCACGCACACCAGGATGAGGTCCTGCTCGGCGTCCTTGTACTTCTCCGAGACCATGTCCGCCAGCTCCTGGATGCGGGCCTGCAGGTCGTCCTCAGTGAGCAGGATGGCCTCAACGTCGTCGCCGTAGCGGTTCGCGGGGACGTTGAAATCCTTCTTGGTGTACAGCTCGGTCATGGTTGGGCCCTTCCATCTCCTGTTGGCTTACAACTCCTTCATACTGCCACCTCTTCCCCGCCTGCGACAACAACGGGAGGACTACTTGCAGCGGTCCTCCGGCGGGCGGGTATCCAGCCCGTATTGCAGGAACGGCGCGAGCAGCGCACCGATCAGCGCGGCGACCGGGTTGGCAAAGAAGAGAGCGGGGTCTGAGGAGAGGGTGGACGAGCCGGTGAACAGGCCGCAGGAGGAGCCCGGGATCGCGGGGTGTTCTGCCGCGGGAGCGGCGGGAGCGGCGAGAGCGATCGCGGTCATACCGGCGACCAGGGAAGTGCGGAGGGGACGCATGGTGAGCTGCCTTTCAGTCGGGGGAAGCGATATTACGAACACGTGTCGTGTTGAGTATCGCGCAACGCCTCAAGCGGCGTTACTCGCGCCGCTCGAGGGTGAGCTCGCCGCCCACCCGGCGCACGCGCACTCCCCCGGCCATGTCCACGCCGACCTGGCCGTTCCAGTGCGTGATGAGCCGCTCGATGGCGGCGAGTTGCCCGCGGTTGGGGCGCACGTCTGCGCTGACAAGCCACGCGTGGATCCGGGAGCGGCGCACGGCGCTGGGCAGGGCGGCGAGTTCGTCGCAGGAGGTGGTCGCGGGGGCGTCGAGAAGCGATTGCGCGGCGGCGATCCGGTCGGCGGTCTGCGCGAGCGGGGGCACGGCGTCGCCGCCGAGGAGCTCGGTGAGCTCGGGGATGATGCGCGTGCGCAGCGCTACTCGACGAAACGCGGGGTCCCCGTTCATCGGATCCTCCCACGGGGTCACGCCGAGCTCGGCGCACGCGCCGACCGTATCCGCGCGGCGGATGGGCAGGAAGGGGCGCACGAGGCACCCGGCGCGCGGTGCCATGCCGGACGGGTTGCCGCGTAGCGCGCCCAGCAGCAGCGTTTCGGCCTGGTCGTCGGCGGTGTGCGCCACCCATACCTCGCCACCGTGGGCGAAGAGCGCGGCGTAGCGGGCTTCGCGGGCCGCGGCCTCCAGGTTCCCGCCGCGCGGCACCGCCACCTCCACGACCTCGGCCGGGACGCCAAAGCCTCGCGCCTGCTCGGCGGCACGCTTTGCGACGCCACCGCTGCCCTCCTGCAGCCCGTGGTCCACCACCACGGCACGCGCCGGGATGCCTTCTGCGGCCGCGGCGGCGACGAGCGCGAGCGAATCTGGCCCGCCGGACAGGCCGATGATCACGGGCGCTGCGGGCGCGTCTGCGGCCCGGGCGGCGCGGACGGCGCGCCGACAGGCCAGGAAGTGCGGCGAGGTGCGGGGCCAGAACGGCTGCGCGGCCATGGCTAGAAGTCGCGGAGGACGGAGGCGAGCTTGTCCATCCCCTGGCGCGCCTCCAGGATGGACGAGTCGTTGGAGATGAACGCGAAGGTGTAGACGTTGCCGTTCACACTGGTGACGGTGCCCGCGAGCGCGGAGGTCTCATCGAGCGTGCCGGTCTTCGCGCGCACCCAGCCGCGGCCGGCCAAGTCGCCGTAGCGGGAGGCGAGGGTGCCCTCGCCCGCGGCGACGGGCAGGGTGCCCAGCAGATCGCGAATCGGTGCTTCGGTGGCTGAGGAGAGTAGGACGCCATCAAGCAGCGCGGGCGGGATGCGGTTCGCGTCCGAAAGCCCGCAGTTGTCCAAGAGGGTGGTGCCGCTGACGTCGAAGCCCTGCTCCGCGAGCGTGTCCAGGGCAGCCTGCGGCGCGTCGGTCGTGCCCCGCGCCAGCGCGAGCTCGCGCCCAATCGCCTCGGCGTAAACATTGTCGGAGTTGCGCATCATCACCCGCATCCGCTCGAGCAGGGTCGGCGACTCCACCGACGCCACGACCTCCGCGTCCGCGGGCGCCGGGCCATCCGCGACGGCGACGTTCGCCGCCCCAAGCCGGTTCGCCAGCGCCTGCGCCACGTCCAGGGCCGGGGTGTGGGTGCGCGGGACGTCGCCCTCCGTCGCCCCGCCGAGCCGGCCGCCGGAGAGCATCGCGGGTTGCATCGGCGCCACGAAGCCGGCGTCAACGTTCTCCGGGTCCCAGCTTTCGGGGTACTCCTCCATGCCGTCCCAGGAGGACGTGTCGATGGTGACGGTGTCAACGGCGGCTCCGACGTTGCTGACCTGGGCTGCGAGCGCGTCCAGGGCCGCGTCGTCGAGCCAGACGTCGCCACCGGCCAGGATGGTCACCTCGCCCGGGTTCGCGCCGCGCACCACCGCGGTGGACAGCGTGTCCTCCGGGCCCAGCTGGTAGAGCGCGGCCGCGGCGGTGAGGACCTTGGTCACGGAAGCCGGCCGCAGCGGCTCGTCAGCGTGCTGGTCAAAGACGACCTCGCCGGTGGCGGCGTTGGAGATCCGGGCGTGGAAGGTCCCAAGGTCCGGGTTTGCGGCGGGGGACGAGAGGGCGTCGATAAGCAACTGCTCATCAACCGGCGAGCCCTCCGCGGGCGTGAGGAGACCGGGCGGGGCTTGCAGCGCGTAGGCCGGCGCGTGCTCAAGCGATGCGAGATCGCGCTGCGCCGCGACGCCGAACCCCGCGACGGTGCCGACAGCTCCGAGCGCGAGCGCGCCCACTACCCAAGTCCATACTTTCACGGGCACTAACCCTAGCCCACGTATGATGGTGAGCCGAACCATCACTCGAAGCAAAGGAGCAACAATGGCTACCGAGGTCATCATCGAAATCCCGAAGGGCTCGCGCAACAAGTACGAGGTCGACCACGAGACCGGCCGCGTCCACCTGGACCGTTACCTGTTCACCCCGATGGCGTACCCCGCCGATTACGGCTACATCGAGCACACGCTTGCCGACGATGGCGACCCCCTCGACGCACTCGTCATCACCCCGGAGCCCGTGTTCCCCGGCGTTGTTGTCGCCGCGCGCCCGATCGGCGTGTTCAAGATGACCGACGAGGCCGGCGCCGACGACAAGCTGCTCTGCGTCATCGACGACATCCGCTACGAGGGCTACCAGGACATTTCCGACGTTTCCGACTTCCTGAAGAACGAAATCGAGCACTTCTTCGTCCACTACAAGGACCTGGAGCCGAACAAGGAAGTCACCGGTTCCGGCTGGGGCGACAAGGCTGAGGCGGAGAAGATCCTGCAGGACGCAATCGAGGCGTACAAGAAGTAACGCGTTTTGCTTTGCTGGCCCGGGCTTGCCGTTTTTGGCGGCCCGGGCTTTTGCTGTTTTTTGCGGGGGCGGGTGGCTCCATTCGCGCGGTGAGGCGACAGGATGGTAACCAGAGGATGGGAACGTCAGGATGGTGATCAACCGAGTAACAGCCGCGAGTTTGCGAGACGTTACTCGACTAATCACCATCCTCTGGTTACCATCCTGGTTTTTCGACGCGCTTAGAAATTCGGCGCCGGAACCCCCGGAATCAGGCCGCCGGCCCACGCCCACCCGGCGCCGAGGATGCCGATGAGCCCCAGGACCAGCGGGATCACGATCGCGGCAATGGTCCCACCACTCGACCCCTCACGCTCGCTCGACGCACTGCCGGACGCATCTTGGGCGTCGGCCGGCTCCGTCGGCGTGGTGGTCACCGTCGGCTGCGTCGTCGCGGTGCTGCCCTCGGTCGGATCGGGGGTGGCGCTGGTCGTGCTGGTCGGGGTTGCGACGCTGGTGGTTTCGCTGGTCGTGCTGGTCGGACTGGTCGTGCTGGTCGGGAGCGCCGGCCACGGCCAGCGAGTTTCCGTTGGCGCGGGCTCTGCCACGTCGACCGGGCCAACGGCAGGCGCCGTTTCCCTCGTGGTCGCAGGCGCCTGAGCGCTTGTCGACGCCCACACATCCGTCACCTCCGCCGTGGACTCCCGCGGAGTCGACGTAATCGGCTTCGCGGCGGTGGTCGTTGAGACTCGCTCAGTGGTTGCCTTGGGCGTTGCCACTGTCGTCATCGGAGCGGGCTTCGCGGTAGTGGTCGCCTTGCTCGTCGGAGACTCGGCGGCCGACGTCGTCGACTGCGGCTTCGAGGCCACAGGCGTCGCGGTAGTAGTTGTCGGCGCAACCGTCGTGGACGCCTCCGCCGATGCCGTCGACGTCTCCTGCGTCGTCATTGCAGGCTTAACGGACGTCTTCGGCGTATCCGCAGTTGTCTTCGGAGCGGGCTTCGCGGTAGTGGTCGCCTTGCCCGTCGGAGACTCGGCGACCGACGTCATCGACTGCGGCTTCGAGGCCACAGGCGTCGCGGTAGTAGTTGTCGGCGCAACCGTCGTGGACGCCTCCGCCGATGCCGTCGACGTCTCCTGCGTCGTCATTGCAGGCTTAGTGGACGTCTCCGACGTAGCCACCGTCGGCTTCGGAGCGGGCTTCGCGGTAGTGGTCGCCTTGCCCGTCGGAGACTCGGCGACCGACGTCATCGACTGCGGCTTCGAGGCCACAGGTTTAGCCGTAGTAGTCGTCGGGGCGGCCGGGGTAGATTCCTCCGCAGGCTTCGACTGCTCAGAAGTAGCTTCAGACGTTGGCTCGCTGCTCGCCTTCAGCTCCGCTTCCAGCGCATCGCGGTTGTCGGCAGCCTCAAAGAACGCGGCGAGGTACCGGTCGGCGTGCTGCTGCAGCGCTGCGGCGCGTGCAGCATCGCCTGCGTCCTCCGCTGCCTTGGCGTCTGCAAGTGACTGCTGGTACTTCTCCGAGTAGTCTTCGACAGCCTGCTCAGCGTCTGCCATGGTGGCGGGCTTGGGGACGTCGATAGGCGGCAGCTCCGTTAGTGTCCGCTCCGTCGTGGTGGCAACCGGCGACGGCACTGAGGTCTCCGGCGCGGCAGTTTCCGACGGCTCGGGCGCCACGGTTGGTCCCGGCCCCACTGACGGTTCCGGTTCCGCCGAGGTCGCCGTGGATTCCGTAGTCTCCGGCACGGAGGTCTCCGACGGTTCCGGCTCGACGGACGGCTCGGGCTCCGCCGAAGTCTCCACGGACGGCTCCGCCGAAACTGAAGTCTCCTCCGCCGGCTGCGACACCTCACTCGTCATCGGCTGCCCGCCCAGCTCGCGCAGCTGCGGGTGCGTCTGCAGCAGGATCTGCACGTCGAGCTTCTGCGGCAGCAGGGCGAGCTCGCCTCTGTTTGTGCCGTTCTTCATCAGCGCCCCGCTGCAGGAGTGCGCGAGCCCCATGGCGTGGCCCATCTCGTGGGCGATCGTCATCACCATGCTGGCGTGGTGGACGTTTGCCGGGTTGGCGTACAGCGCCTGATTCAACGTCACGCGAGGGTTGTTGCCGGGCGTGCCTTGCTGGCGGCCCGCAGTAATCCCAGGCAAGGATCCGAGCTCCAGCTTCACGGCTTCGGGGTCGCGGTAGTCCACGTACTCCACGCGCAGCAGACCGCCGGTGGCCTCGATCCACGCGTCCATGGCCTCTTTGAGGTGCTCGCCGTAGGCGGTGGTGTTGTAGACCTTGAGCGTGTTGCCGTGGATGTTGCTCTGGTTCGAGCCGAAGAAGTAACGCTCCACGTCCGGGAGCTCCTTCCCCTGGTTCGCCAGCGCAGTATCAGTCTTGCACTGCGCGTCGAGCGGATCGACCTCTCCGCTGTACGCGTGCGCGGAGGGAGCGTTGACAATCAGCAAGGAGGCGCCGAGCGCGGCGGCGAGGTACTTTCGGGAAGACACGGGGAGACGACCTTTTTAAGAGATGACTAACGGCGTTCTTAGAAAGAGTACAGCTTTGCCCACCAATTAGCCAGTTCGCCGTCCGCGCCGCCACAGCCCGCAGAAACCAGCGCTGAGCATTATCGACGCCACGCCCACCCACACCATAAGCCCCGCACCACCAGTCTTGGGCAGGTTCCCCTGGCGCACGTTGGCGAGGGAGACACTCACGGTGTTCGCGGCGTCGATGAGCTGCACGTTCTCCCCTGGCGCACCCGCCCACAGCCCCACCATCGGCGAATCCTGAGAAAACGCGCCGTCGGGTCCGCGGAACTCAAGGACGTCCGTCTCCCCCTCGCGCACGACGCGCAGCACAATCGGCTCGGCGAGCAGTGAGTAGCCGGCGGGCGCCTTCGTCTCCACAAGCTGGTAGGCCCGGCCGCGCTCGAGGGCGGCTCCGGTGGTGAGGAAGCCGTCGGGGGTTGGGGTGAGGGGAGTGG
>NZ_CAMPQC010000022.1:0-37793 GCF_946902955.1 Corynebacterium sp. Marseille-P8863
GCGTCTATTTGACGAACTCCCCTTGCGGAGGATGCGAGACGGGGGGCCGGCGTGAATTCGCCCCCCCCTTTCCGCAAAACACCCAAAGCGACGGTAAAACACACGTCATCCTCGCAAACCCCCCACCCCCACCCCCCCCCAAACCCCCGAGCCAGACGAAGCCCCCCCCGAGCCGGCACCCACCCCGGCGGCCCCCCCCCCCCCCCCCCCGCCATAGCAAGGTCGACCGCCCTACCGAGCAGCCGTGGAGTTAGGAACCCGACGGCCCCGCGTCACGTCGAGGAGGGCGCAGTCCTACCCGAATGCGAGAGCGCCCCAGCGGAGCCCGAAGCCGGCGGCGACGAGGCTCAGCACTGCCGTCGCTAAGGCGTAGCGCACCAGCTCGCTCCAATTCCGATCACGGATGAGCTGGCCGAGCTCCTTGGCCAGGGTGGACCAGGTGGAGAGGGCGCCGGCGAAGCCCGTGCCGATGGCCATCGCGACCAAGCCTCCGTGGCCGGAGACGAAGCCGAGGATGGAGCAAGCGACCATATTCGCGGCCCACGTCCCCACGCGCGGAGCGGGGATATGCGCTAGTGCCCACCGGGAAACGCCGCCGGCGAAGGCTCCCGCGATGATGGCAACCGTGGTCCAGATCAGCAAAGCCATGCTCAGGGCCTTGCCTGTGTGCGGTAGGGGTGGGGGGACGTGGCGTCGGCAAGCAACCAAGCTCCGACGCAGACGATGAAACTCACCGCGATGATGCCGAGAGCCCAGATCGCGCTGGACGTGGCTGCGGCGACCGTCATCGCGGAAAAGGTGGTGAAGCCGCCGAGGGCCCCGGTGCCAAGGAAGGGTCCGGGCTTGAAGTAGCCCATGGCGAAGGATCCGGCGGCATTGATGCCCAAGGTGACGAGGATCGCGGAGCCTGGGATGACGGCGACAAGGGCGGCGCGCAAAAGCGCCCCCAGTGCGGCGCCGAGGCCGACGAGGAGCGCTTCATTGAGTGGACCCTGCATGCCGCCAGCCTAGCAGGCGGCTAGCGCCAGTCCATGCGTTGCTGCTGGACGAAGCGGGCGACGTCGTCAGGCGACTTCTTGAGCTTGGGGTCGAACCTGAGGTATTCGCGGGTCTCGCGGGCGACGAGCCCAGAGAGGATGAGTAAGCCGATGAGGTTTGGAATGGCCATGAGTCCGTTGGCGAGGTCGGAGAAGGTCCACGCGAGTTCGAGCTCGGAGGTCGCGCCGACGAACGAGAGCGCGGTGAAGAACATGCGGTATGGCACGCTGATCCACTGGCCAAACAGCGCCACGATGGAGCGCTCGCCGTAGTAGGACCAGCCCAAGATGGTGGAGAACGCGAAGAAGATGAGGGAGATCGAGACGATCGTCCCTCCCCAGTGGCCGGGAAGCCCCTCGGCGAAGCCGGCCGCGGTCATCACCGCTGCCTCGTCGCGCCCCATCTGCCACGTGCCAGAGGTGACGATGACCAGGCCGGTGATGGTGACAACGATGATGGTGTCAATGAACGTCTGGGTCATGGACACCAGCCCCTGGCGCACGGGGTGCTCCGTCTTCGCGGCGGCAGCGGCGATGGCGGCGGAGCCCATGCCCGACTCGTTAGAAAAGATGCCGCGAGCCACGCCGAACTGGATGGCCAGCATGATCCCGGAGCCGACGAACCCGCCAGCGGCGGCGGAGCCGGAGAACGCGCCGGTGAAAATCGCGCTCAGCGCCGCCGGGATCTGGTCGGCCATGGTGATGAGCACGGCGATACCGCCAACCACGTAAATGACGATCATCAGCGGCACGAACGCGGCCGTGATCTTGCCAATGCCCTCGATGCCGCCGAGGACGGCGGCGCCCACGCAGAGGAAGATGAGGATGCCGGAGACGACCGGGTCGACGCCGAACGCGTCCTCCATGCCGGCGGCAATCGAGTTGCCCTGGGCCAGGTTGCCGATGCCAAACGACGCGAAAATGGTAAACAGCATGAATGCCGCGGCGAGCACTTTGCCCAGGCCACCGGGAATCCCGCGGCGCAGATAGGTCTGGGGTCCGCCCTGCTGTTTGCCGTGCTTGTCGGTCGTGCGGAAGCGAACGCCCAGGTAGGCCTCGCTGTACTTGGTGGCCATGCCGACGAGTCCGGTCACCCAGATCCAGAACAGCGACCCCGGACCGCCGATGGACAGCGCGGTGGCAACGCCAACGATGTTGCCCGTGCCCACCGTCGCGGCGAGCGCCGTGGTGAGTGCCTGGTAGTTGGAGATGTCGCCGGCGCCCTCGCTGCTCGTATCAATAAACGCATGGCGCGTGGCGCGCCCGAGCGTGCGGAACTGGATGCCGCCGAGCCGGATGGTGAGGTACAGGCCGGTGCCGAGCAGCAGCGGCATGAGGACGAAGGGCCCCCAGACGACGGTGGACACCGCGCTGAGGACGTCATTCAACGATGAGGTCATAACTCCACGTTTCGGGCAGGAATTGGGGATAGGCTCACGCCGCCTTCGCGCTGCCGTGCGCAATGCGAACGGAACTTTGGACGTTAGAATAACCTGTCGAGTGATAAAAATACGAATCCTGGCAGAAATTGGTTGGAGCATGGAAGATGGGGGTGAGCAGGGGGCGTCGAGAAGCGGCGCGCCTGACGGAGACACAAGGAGCACGCACATGGCACACGAACGCGCTGGTCAACTCGCCCAGCCCGGAGACCTGATCGACATCGCCGCGCTGGTCACGGCTTATTACACGCGCGACATCGACGCGGAGGACCCTGACCAGCAGGTCAGCTTCGGCACCTCCGGGCACCGCGGGTCCGCGCTGGACAACGCGTTCAACGAGCCGCACATCCTGGCCACCACGCAGGCCATCGTGGATTACCGCCGCGCTAACTCCATCGGCGGCCCCGTCTTCATCGGCCGCGACACCCACGCGCTCTCCGAGCCGGCGATGGTCACCGCGCTCGAGGTCCTCATTGCGAACGAGGTGCCAGTGCTTGTCGACGCCGCGGGGCGCTACACCCCCACCCCCGCAGTCTCGCACGCGATTCTGGCGCACAATGCCAAGCTCACCGGTGGCGTGACCGGCACGGACCCGAAGCGCGCGGACGGCATCGTGATTACCCCCTCGCACAACCCGCCGCGCGACGGCGGCTTCAAGTACAACCCGCCCAGCGGCGGCCCTGCTGGTGCGGACGCCACAGACTGGATCGCCGAGCGCGCCAACCAGTACCTCGCCCGCGGCCTGGAGGGTGTGCGCCGAGTCAACGTCACCGGCGTGCTGGATGACCGCGCCGAACGCTTCGACTTCCTGGGCAACTACGTCGACGATCTGCCGAATGTGGTGGACATCGACGCAATCCGCGGCTCCGGACTGAGCATCGGCGCGGACCCGATGGGCGGCGCGTCGGTGGACTACTGGGGCGCGATCGCCGAGCGCCACGGCCTGAACATGCAGGTAGTCAACCCGAACGTGGACGCCACCTGGCGGTTCATGACGCTGGATACCGACGGCAAGATCCGCATGGACTGCTCCAGCCCGAACTCCATGGCGTCGCTCGTGCACAACCGCGATAAGTACGGCATCGCCACCGGCAATGACGCAGACGCGGACCGCCACGGCATTGTCACCCCGGACGCCGGGCTGATGAACCCGAACCACTACTTGGCCGTGGCCATCGAGTACCTGTTCAGCCACCGCGACGGCTGGGCCGATGACACCGCAGTGGGGAAGACGCTCGTGTCTTCCTCCATGATCGACCGCGTTGTGGAGTCGCTTGGCCGCACGCTCGTCGAGGTCCCCGTCGGCTTCAAGTGGTTCGTGCCCGGGCTTATCGACGGGCAGATCGGTTTCGGTGGCGAAGAGTCCGCCGGCGCCTCCTTCCTGCGCAAGGACGGCACCGTCTGGTCCACTGACAAGGACGGCCTGATCATGGACTTGCTCGCTGCAGAGATCACCGCCGTAACCGGCAAGACCCCGTCGCAGCGCTACGCGGAGTTGGCCGAAAACTTCGGGGCACCCGCCTACGCGCGTATCGACGCCCCCGCGAACCGCGAGCAGAAAGCGACCCTCAAGGCGCTCTCGCCGGACCAAGTCAGCGCGACCGAGCTCGCCGGCGAGCCGATCACCGCGAAGCTCACCGAGGCACCGGGCAACGGTGCAGCCATCGGTGGGCTCAAAGTAACCACGGAGAACGCGTGGTTCGCTGCCCGCCCGTCGGGCACCGAGGACAAGTACAAGATCTACGCGGAGTCCTTCAAGGGCGAAGAGCACCTCAAGCAGGTGCAGGAGGCGGCGAAGGCTGTCGTCGCCGACGTGCTGGGGGAGTAGGGGCTACACAGGGGTTGCCGTAGTCGAAGCTGCGCGACTAAGCTGTGGGTGAAACCGGCGATAAGTCCTCCAGGGGAGGACTTCCCACCTTCACAGGCGGGATAGCCGGTTTCAGTGATTTTCAGGCCGGCCCCAGGGGGGTAAATAGCGTGGAGAGCGTTGGTTTAATACAAGGCTCGAACCATGTACATTTCTTGCCCTCGAGATGACGCTGAACTGCCCAAAGACCGTAATCCGCCACCTGGAGACCCCAAGAGGATTGCGCAGTCCATACGCAAAGTGTGATGTTTCTGTTGATCTGGTCGCAGACCTCTGCTACCGCTTCGGACGCAGCTTTCCGTATCTGTTTGGTGCCAAATTCTGCGACGACGACGTAGAGCTCATCGTCTGGCCGGGATACCTGTAGGGCGATTTTCTTAAGATGAAGAAACCACGCCATTTTGTAGAGTCGCAATGGTCCGTCGGCTTTGACGTATGGATATGCGTTCGCTTTGTATAAAAAAGTCGTGTCGAAACGTGGCGCTTGGCTCTTGATAAGTGAAAACATTTCGTTTCGAGTCTTGGCGGAATCGTCGACAGCGTGGAAACCCCTTGCGAGAGATATGCCTTCCTTGGAGCGACTCGCCCTTAGATGAAGGCCTTCGATGAGATCATCTCCGTGACGCGCCGTATCGAAGGTAGCTGTCCCGAAGCCGAAATACGTTGACGCGCCACCGCCTTTCGGGTTTGGGGAGCCTTTGTAGTCAAGGTTTCCAGTTTCGTCTGCGTAGAGGTATATGCGTCGAGGCATTGAAGAAAATTGTGTAATGGTGCAGGGCTACTGTCCAGATGCTGGGCGCGCGAGCTGGGCAACCAAGAACGCCGAGTCCTGGGTGAACGGCTGGAGGTCCCAGCTCTCGTAGCAGTACTGGACCGCGAAGCCGGCTTCCTTGGCGGTGGCGAGGAAGTCGTCGAAGCTCCAGCCGCGGCCCGCGCCGAAGCCGACGAAGAGGCGGCCGCCGGGGCGCAGGGCGCGGAAGATGTTTTCCAGCGCCGGCGCTCGGCCGGCGGGGTCAAGGAAGCCCATCACGTTGCCGGCACACACGGCGACGTCGATGTCGTGGGCGGGGATCTCGTCCTCGGACAGGTCGCCGACCAGCCAAGTTGCGTCGGGGAAGTCCTCCTTCGCGTGGCCGATGAGGATCGGGTCGAGGTCGGTGCCAATCACCTCATGTCCGCGCCGGGCAAGGTAGCCGCCGACGCGGCCGGTGCCGCAGCCTGCGTCGAGGATGCGTGCGTGGCGGGGCACGGTGGCGTCGATAAGCCTGGCCTCGCCGTCGATGTCTTTGCCTTGGGCGACGAATGCTCTCCATCGCTGTGCATAATTTTCGGAGTGGGCGGGATTCGCGGTGGTGATGTCTTTCCAGGTAGGCATGGAGCCGAGTATAGGCGAGTCACAGATCACACCATTAATCGGAGTGGAGGCTTCCCGCGGTATGCAGCGCTGCGCTACGCTGCTGGTTGTGACGACAATAGATGCAACGGACGCGCCCACTGAGCAGGTGGAGGCGAAGCGCAGCACGCGCGCGCTCGTGCTCGACGTGCTTTCGGCGGCGGCCCGATTTTTCATGGCCTACGTGTGGATTAAGGCGGCGATCCCGAAAATCGGCGCCGTGCTGGACGTGACGCAAACCATCGCCGCGTACGAGATTTTTACACGCGACTGGTCCTACCTACTCGCGCACATCATCGGCCCCCTCGAACTCGCGGGCGGGCTCCTCCTGCTCCTGGGGATCAAGCTGCGGCCCGCGGGCTGGGTCTCCATCGGCGTGCTGAGCCTGTTTATTATCGGCATGCTCTCCGCGTGGCAGCGCGGCCTGATCATTGACTGCGGCTGCTTCGACCCCAACACTGAGGGCACCGAGGGGACAAACCTCCTGGCCACCGTGGGGCGCGACGTTATCTACATCGCGATCACGCTGTTCATGATCTATCGCCCGTTCAAGAAATTCGCCATCTACCCCTAGGGCCAGGTCGTGCCGTATAATCCGCGGGGTAGAGCGGCGCTTATCGACGCTACCGAAACCCGCGTGGCAGCGCCGACCGGCCACAACCGCTTCTGATATTGAGGAGAACCTACATTGACCACTCGTAAGGTCCAGAACCCGAACGCGAAGGGTGGCGCCGGCTTCATTTGGGCCATCGTCGCCGTCATTGCGATCGCCGCGATTGTGATTGGCATCATCGTCTTCAACGGTAAGAAGGACCGCAAGGACGCGATTGCCGAGGAGATGATTGACACGACCGGTATCACCTCTACCTGGGAGGAAGGGTCCGACGTGATCCACCTCGCCGCCGAGGGTGCGGAGGGCGCTCCGGAGGCTGACCTGTTCGAAGACTTCTCCTGCTCCCACTGTGCCGAGCTGGAGGAAGCGACGGGCGACCAGGCGCTCGAGGCGCTGAAGGCAGGCGAGATCCAGATTGAGCTGCGCCCAATGGTGGCGTTGGACGGCCGTGGCGACGCGTACTCGCCGGATCACTCCACCCGCACCCTGGCGGCGGAGCTGGCACTGTTCGCGCACAACGACACGAACGCCGCGCTCAACCTGCGCTACTACCTGTTTGGGAACCAGCAGGACGTGTACAAGAAGCTCGAGGCTGAAGACCTGGCCAAGCTGGCCGAGGACTACGGCGCATCCGGGGATGCCGTGCAGGAGATTCGCGACGGCAAGTACATGGACACCGCGAAGGAGGTCTCCGACGCGAACATTAAGCTGCAGGAGGACCGCACCAAGGACGCCCCGGCCGACCAGCAGGGCGCTTGGACCCCGCGCGTGATGGTCGACGGCAAGGACATTGAGGGCGACCGCGACGCTTGGGTGGAGACCCTGAAGAACAGCAAGTAGCCCCCTGCACACCCCGCCCGGCCCCGCCGGGTGGAGTTGTCAGAATTCGCGCCCGCAGGCGATTTGGTTCGCCAGCGGGCGCGCGTGTATATTGAGCAAAGTGCTTCGGGCCGGTCGCTGCCGGTCCATGCAATCCCAAACTGGGGCTATGGCGCAGTTGGTAGCGCACCACACTGGCAGTGTGGGGGTCACGGGTTCGAATCCCGTTAGCTCCACTCCTACAATTACATATTCACCTACGGGGCTATGGCGCAGTTGGTAGCGCACCACACTGGCAGTGTGGGGGTCACGGGTTCGAATCCCGTTAGCTCCACTTTGGCACGCTGCCCGGCTGACTCAGTGAGTTGGCCGGGCAGCTTTTTCGTTGGTGCGGGGTGGAAGGTACCTGGCTCTGGCCGTGGTTGGCGGCGAGGTGCGGCCTGTTTGACGAGGACCGGATGACGAAGATGCGGAGGTTTCGTCGCACCCTCGTCAAGCTGTTCTCGTCAACCTTGAGGTGCCGATTGTATGAGCGCAGCCGACGTAATCCCCACTGCCGGGCTGCCTACTGCGCAGCCTGGCGCATGCCCTCGAAGTAGGCGCTGCCGTCGGCCCCGGTGTAGCAAGCGCTCGAGTCCACCGGCCAGAGGCTGCGCGCCTGCTCGCACGTCCACTCGGAGGCGTAGGGGCCCATGGTGGCCCACTCCATGATCGGCCCGCCCTGCTGCGGCGCGGGCTGGGCAGGAGCCTGTTGAACAGGAGCCTGCTGCGCTGGCGCCTCCTGCTGCGGAGATTCTTGTACCGGCGCGGGTGCCGGCTCTGGTTCGGGCGCCTGCTGCTGGTTGCGCGCTTCCGCTGCGGCTGCCTCGGACGCTGCCGCCGCTGACTGCTCCGCCTCCTCGCGCGCCTGCGCGGAGCGGGACGCCTCTGCGGCTGCAGACTCGGAAGCTGCCGCTGCCGCGCTCGATTCGGATGCCGCTTGCTCCGCGGATTCCTTATCCATTCGGTCGCATGCCGCGTCGAGCTCTTCCTGGTCAATAACGCCGTCGCCGTTCGCGTCGTCGGCATCCACCAGCTTGTGGCTCAAGTCGCGCATGTCGGATTCGCAGCCGGCGTCGCCGTCGCACACGGTGGCGTCGATAGGCGGGTTTGTCCCCGCGATCGTCTCGGAAGAGGAATCGCTGCACCCCACGAGCGCCGCGGCTGATGCAACGAGGAGAAGAGTAATGCTTGCAAGTTTCTTGTGCATAGCTTGGAGTTTATCGAATGCGCCCCCGGCGAGCAGGCCGTTTGCAGGCTACGGTGGGGCCCATGGACACGCTGCAGTTCCACCAGATCGATTCCCCAATTGGCCGCCTGGGCCTCGTCGTGACACCGAAGGGGTTGGCCAAGGTCCTCTTCGAGTGCGACGACATCGACGCCGAGCGCGACCGCGCCGACCGCCCCGCTGAAGTACCGCTGGCCGCCCAACAGCTCACGGAGTACTTCGCGGGCCACCGCACGAGCTTCACGCTCCCGCTGGACTTCCGTTTTGCGTCGGGGTTTCGCACCGAGGTCCTCCGGGAGCTCGCCCGCGTCCCCTTCGGCGCCACCACCACCTACAAGCAGCTCGCCGGGCAGGTGGGAAACCCCAACGCCGTGCGCGCGGTTGGCGGCGCCTGCGCGAACAACCCGCTGCCCATCGTCGTGCCCTGTCACCGGGTGCTGCGCGCGGACGGCGGTCTCGGCGGCTACCGTGGCGGGACCGACGCGAAACGTTACCTGCTGGGCAAGGAGGGCATTGATGTGTAAGGGCTTTACCAAGCACGGCAGCGCGCCGGGGTCCGCCGCCTCCGAGGCGGCGGGGCTTCGCTGGCTGCGCGAGGGATCGCAGGCCGTGGTCGAGGTCCTTTCGCTTCACGACGCCACGAACACTCTCACCATCGAATCCGTCGAACCCGCACGCCCAACTCGAGACGCCGCGCTCCGCGCCGGCCGCGAGTTGGCTGCGATCCACGCCGCGGGTGCCCCGGCGTTCGGCGCCCCGCCGACCGGGTGGGAGGGGCCGAACTTCATCGGGCGCCTTGAGCAGGACTGCGTGCCGGCGGACCGCTGGGCCGAGTTTTACGTCAACCAACGCGTGCTGCCGTTCGCGCGCTCGGCGCATGCCGTGGGCAACCTGGACGCGCACGAGCTCGTCGAGGTTGAGCGTGCCTGCGACGCGCTCCTGGCCGAGGACGAGGACGCCCCGCTCGCGCGCATCCACGGCGACCTGTGGGCGGGCAACCTCCTGTTTAGCCCGGAGGGGCCGAGGTTCATCGACCCGGCCGCCCACGGCGGGCACCCGCTGACGGACATCGCCATGCTGGAGCTCTTCGGTGCTCCGTACTTCGACGCGATCGTGGACGGGTACCTCGGCGCGGGCGGCACGCTTGGGCCAGGCTGGCGCGCCCGCATCCCGGTTCATCAGCTGCACCCGCTCGCGGTCCACGCCACCACCCACGGCCCGAGCTACGCCTCGGCGCTGGTCCGCGCCGCGCGCGACGTCGTCTCCGGGCTGAGCAGCTAGCGCCACCAGTTCTCGGTCGGCCCCGGCGGCAGGTGGCGCTTGTGTTGGCCGACGCGCCAGAGGTGTTCCAGGCGCGCTGCGGTGTCGGCGGGCACTTGCTTGCCTTCCAGGTAATCGTCGATAAGCGAATAGCTCACGCCGAGCGCCTCCTCATCGGGCAGCGCCGGGCGATCCTCCTCCAGGTCCGCGGTGGGCACCTTCTCCCACAGGCGCGGGGTGGCGCCGAGGTGCTGGAGCAGCGCGGCGCCCTGGCGCTTGTTCAGGCCGGCGAGCGGGAGGAGGTCGGCCGCGCCGTCGCCGAACTTGGTGAAGAAGCCGGTGATGTTCTCCGCCGCGTGGTCGGTGCCAATGACCAGGAAGCCGCGCTCGCCAGCGATGGCGTACTGGGCCACCATGCGCAGCCGGGCTTTTACGTTGCCCTTGTTGAAGTCGCCGAGGCCGTCCACCCCAATGGCGGAGGCGACCTGCGCGTTGAGCGCGTCGGTGGCGGGCTTGATGTCCACGGTGACGGTCTCGTCGGGGCGGATGAACTGGAGCGCGAGCTGCGCGTCGTCCTCGTCGGCCTGCACGCCGTGCGGGAGGCGGACCGCGACGAACGTGGCCTCGGCGCCCTCGGCGCGACGCCGCTCCACCGCGAGCTGGGCGAGCCTGCCCGCAAGGGTAGAATCCTGCCCGCCGGAGATGCCCAGCACGAAGCCGTTCGCGCCTGTGGCTGCGAGGTAGTCAACCAGGAAGTCAACGCGGCGCGACACCTCATCCTCTGAATCGATCAAGGGGCGCACACCCAGGGCGTTTATGATGTCCTGCTGCAGGTTTTCGTCGTGTTCAGACATGACATCCATCGTAGCCGTCAGCCATATTGGGGGACATGGTTCACAACACTCGGGCACCACGTTACGTGCGCACCGTCGCCGCCACGGCCGCGCTCGGCGGCCTCCTGTTCGGCTACGACACCGGCGTGATGAGCGGCGCGCTGCTCTTTATCACCACTGAGTTTGGCATGTCTCCGGGGCAGGAGGGGCTGGTGACGTCCATGCTGCTCGTCGGCGCCGCCATTGGCGCCCTCGGCGGCGGCGCGGTTGCAGACGCGCTCGGCCGCCGCCGCACACTCATCGTCGGCGGCGCCCTCTTCGTCCTCGGCTCCGTCTGGTGCGCACTGGCCGGCGGCGTCGGGGCCCTCGCGGCGGCGCGCACCTTTCTCGGGGTCGCGGTCGGCGGTGTCTCAATCGTCACGCCCATGTACATCGCGGAGATGTCGCCGGCGAAGGTCCGCGGCAAGCTCGTCTCACTGAACACGCTCATGATCGTGGTCGGCCAGCTCCTCGCGTACCTGGTCAACTCGGTGCTCGCGCACACCGGCAGCTGGCAGTGGATGCTCGGCCTCGCCGCCGTCCCGGGCGCCGCGCTGGCGGTCGGCATGCTCCTGCTGCCGGAAACCCCGCTGTGGCAGGCGCGTCGCGGGGCACGTCGGCAGGCGGAGGTGACTGCGGCGCGCGTCGGCATGAGCTCGGATGAGCTCGAGGAGCTGTTGCTTGACGACGCCCAGACGCGCCAGGCCGCCAGCGCCGGGGAATGGCGCACCCTCCGCCGAACCCCTTGGCTGCGCTCCACAGTCCTCGTCGCCGCGCTACTCGGTGTGACGCAGCAGGTCACCGGCGTCAACGCGATCGTCTACTTCGCGCCCACCATGATGGAGACCGTCGGTCTCTCCACCGAAAACGCCGTCTACACCTCCATCGTCATTGGACTGGTGTCCGTGGTCGCCTGCTGGGTTGGCTTGCAGGTGGTGGACCGGATCGGCCGCACGCGCCTGCTGCTCCTCGGTCTGGCGGGCAACGTGGTCTTCCTCGTCGCGCTCGCCGTGATGTTCCGTGCCGCGGAGGGGAATGCGGCCCTGGCGTGGGTGGCGCTCGCCTGCATGGCGGGGTTCATCGCCTCGCAACAGGCCGCGGTCTCGCCGACGACGTGGCTGCTCATCTCCGAGCTCGTGCCCCCACAGGTCCGCGGCGTGGGGATGGGCCTGGCCGGGCTCGCGCTATGGGTGATGAATTGGGTGGTCGCCCAGTTCTTCCTCCCGCTTGTCGACGCCACCTCTGCTACCTTCACCTTCTGCCTCTTCGCGGTCTTCGGCGTGGTCGCCTCCGTCTTCGTGGCGCGCCGGGTCCCGGAGACGATGGGGCGCAGTCTTGACGACGTCGCCGCGGAGATGCGCCAGCGTTTTGGTGCTGGGCAGAAGAACGTGTAACCTTAATCGACGTGTCGCGACCCGGCACCGCGCAGCATGCTGGTAGCGTGCTGCGGCTGGGCATGAGGTCGCAGGTCAATGAAACCTCGAGAAGAAAGGAGCGCCCGATGAAGGTCCGCAAGTCGCTTCGGTCGCTGAAGAACAAGCCGGGCGCCCAGGTTGTACGCCGCCGCGGCAAGGTCTACGTGATCAACAAGAAGGAGCCGCGCTTCAAGGCTCGCCAGGGCTAGTTCACCGCCCGCCCAAACACCCCGCCACCAACCGGATTTCCGTCCGGCCGGTGGCGGGGTGTTGGCTTTTGTGAAATTAAATTGCACGGATGTAACCCGTTTGCTGGTGCGGGAGTGGTTATAGCGGACTACATGTGGGTAATTCCTGGGGCCTATCCTGGGAATACCAGCCCTGTAACTACTACATGTAGTATCACTTGCCAGAAATTGCCCCAAGGTATAGTGTTTCTTGGTGTTGCGCTGAGGTAGGAATCAGCGCCGAGGAAACCCCGTCATCTTCCCGTAAACGCGACAGAAAAGAGCTACAGGTTATGTCCATCACCGTGTACACGAAGCCCGCTTGCATGCAGTGCAAGGCAACCACCAAGGCCCTCGACAAGGCTGGCCTGGAGTACTCCCTCGTCGACATCTCGGTGGACGAGGAGGCTCGTGATTACGTCATGGCGCTCGGCTACCTGCAGGCACCCATCGTCGAGGTGGACGGTGAGCACTGGTCCGGCTTCCGCCCGGATCGCATCCGCGGCCTGAAGCCCGCCGCCTAAGCGGCTCCGCGCGAGCCGCACGGCGCGCCCTGGGCGGGGCGCGCACCCCACCACCTGCACAATTCAACACCTGGAGCGAGCATGCTTGTCGTGTACTTTTCCTCGACGACGGAAAATACGAAACGTTTCGTAGAAAAGGTCGGGTTGCCCAGCGCGCGGATCCCGCTGCGCAGGGCGGAGGCACCGCTCGAGGTGGACGAGCCCTTTGTGCTGGTGTGTCCGACGTACGGGGGAGGGGCGTCGATAAGCAATGCTCAATCACGGCCCGTGCCCAAGCAAGTCATCCGCTTCCTCAACAACCCGCGCAACCGGTCGCAGCTGCGCGGTGTGATCGCGGGTGGCAATTCGAACTTCGGCCCAGACTACTGCGTGGCTGGCGACATTATCGCGCGCAAGTGCAACGTCCCCTACCTCTACCGCTTCGAGCTGATGGGGACGTGGGACGACGTGGCGCACGTGCGCGGCTCGCTGATCCACAACGCGGTGGCACTCGGGCTCACGCCGTTGAGCGAAAGGCAACAGGCGGCGCTGCAGCCGCTTCCCGCGGATAATGGGGACCGGCTCGACGCGCTGCGCGCCAAGTACCAGGCGAAATACCTGCGCGATCCGCGCAGCGCCTAGTGCGCGCGCCCTGCGCCCGAGCGCAAGAAACCTCAAACTTGTAACCTAGAGATCCGACAAACGTGAATGAAAGGCTCTGCTGTGTCCACCTACGCTTCTGCTTCGGATAAGCACGGGAAAGTCGTCCCGGAACCGGTGAATACCACCGACCAGTTGGATTATCACGCGCTCAACGCGCTGCTGAACCTCTACGACGAGGACGGCCACATCCAGTTTGATAAGGACCGGGAAGCGGCCAATCAGTTCTTCCTCCAGCACGTGAACCAGAACACCGTGTACTTCCACGACCTGGAAGAGAAAATGAAGTACCTGGTGGACAACAAGTACTACGAGCCGCACGTCGTGGACGCCTACGACTGGGAATTTGTGAAGGAGACGTTCAAGCGCGCCTACGGCTTCAAGTTCCGTTTTAAGTCCTTCCTCGGCGCGTACAAGTACTACACCTCCTACACCCTGAAGACATTCGACGGCCGCCGCTACCTCGAGCGTTTCGAGGACCGCGTGGCGATGACGGCGCTCTTCCTCGCCGACGGCAATGAGGAGCTCGCGTCCGCGCTCGTGGACGAGATCATGACCGGCCGCTTCCAGCCCGCCACCCCGACATTTCTTAACGCCGGCAAGGCGCAGCGCGGCGAGCTCGTCTCCTGCTTCCTCCTGCGCATCGAGGACAACATGGAGTCCATCGGTCGCGCCATCAACTCCTCGCTGCAGCTGTCCAAGCGCGGCGGCGGCGTCGCCCTGCTGCTGAGCAACATCCGCGAGTCCGGCGCGCCGATCAAGCACATTGAGAACCAGTCTTCCGGGGTCATCCCCGTGATGAAGCTGCTGGAGGACTCCTTCTCCTACGCCAACCAGCTCGGTGCGCGCCAGGGCGCGGGCGCGGTGTACCTGAATGCGCACCACCCGGACATCATGAAGTTCCTGGACACCAAGCGCGAGAACGCGGACGAGAAGATCCGCATCAAGACCCTCTCGCTCGGCGTGGTCATCCCGGACATCACCTTCGAGCTGGCCAAGCGCAACGACGACATGTACCTGTTCAGCCCGTACGACGTCGAGCGGGTCTACGGCAAGCCCTTCGCCGACATCTCCGTGACCGAAAAGTACGAGGAGATGGTGGAGGACCCGCGCATCCGCAAGTCCAAGATCAACGCCCGCCAGTTCTTCCAGACGCTGGCGGAGATCCAGTTCGAGTCCGGCTACCCGTACATCATGTTCGAGGACACCGCGAACCGCGCGAACCCGGTGAAGACCGGCCGCATCAACATGTCCAACCTGTGCTCCGAGATCCTCCAGGTCAACTCCGCCTCCGAGCTCAATGAGGACCTGACCTACCAGGAGGTCGGCCACGACATTTCCTGCAACCTGGGCTCGCTGAACATCGCGATGACGATGGATTCGGACAACTTTGCCCGCACCATCGAGACCGCCATCCGCGGGCTGACCGCCGTGGCGGACAAGACGGCCATTAACTCCGTGCCGTCCGTGCGCGAGGGCAACGACGCCTCGCACGCCATCGGCCTTGGCCAGATGAACCTGCACGGCTACCTCGGCCGCGAGCACATCCACTACGGCTCCGAGGAGGCACTCGACTTCACCAACGCCTACTTCGCCGCCGTGATGTTCCAGGCAATCCGTGCGTCCCACAAGATCGCGGTGGAAAAGGGCCAGGCGTTCGCCGACTTTGACAAGTCCGAGTACGCCACCGGCGAATTCTTCGACCGCTACGACACGGCCGACTTCCAGCCCAAGACCGACAAGGTCAAGGCGCTTTTCGACGCTTCCAACATCGCCGCACCAACCGCGGAGGAGTGGCAGCAGCTGAAGCAGGACGTGGCGCGCGACGGCATCTACAACCGCTACCTGCAGGCGGTGCCGCCGACCGGCTCCATCTCCTACATTAACAACTCCACCTCGTCGATCCACCCGATCGCCTCCAAGATTGAGATCCGCAAGGAAGGCAAGATCGGCCGCGTCTACTACCCGGCGCCGCACATGGACAACGAGAACCTGGAGTTCTTCGAGGACGCGTACGAGATTGGCTACAAGGCCATCGTGGACACCTACTCAGTGGCGACCCGCTACGTGGACCAGGGCCTGTCGCTGACCATGTTCTTCAAGGACACGGTCACCACCCGCGACCTGAACCGCGCGCAGATCTACGCATGGACCAAGGGCATCAAGTCCCTGTACTACATCCGCCTGCGCCAGATGGCGCTGGAAGGCACCGAGGTCGAGGGCTGCGTGTCCTGCATGCTGTAGCCGGAAGCCTGGGTCTCAACCCGGAAAAGGGCCTGCACACCGAGAACGGAGTGCAGGCCCTTTTCGCTGTACTTCCCTGCGAGACCGTCTAGATCGCCAGGAAGGTCTTGATCCCGGTGAGCAGGTCGCGGGAGGCGGCTTCGGAGGCGGAGGCGTCGCCGTCGTTAATTGCCTTTGCCAGGTCGACATGGATGCGCATCGCGGGCACTGAGGGATCGTCCGGCATGATGCCGTAGCGCGTGCGGCCTTCGAGCACGTGCATGATGGGTTCCGCGAGGGTGGAAAACATCTCGTTGCCCGACGCGTGCAGGATCAGCGTGTGGAACTCCTTGTCCGCGTCGAGGAACTCCTGCGTGTTGCCGGCGCCCGCCTCGGAAAGTTTGACCAGCAGCTCCGCGAGCTCGAGCAGGCGCGCCGACTGCGCGGGCGTTGCGTGGCTGGCGGCCAGCAGCGCGGCGACCGGCTCGACGGCGGTGCGCAGCTCGTTGAGCGACGTAATCTGCGCGGGGCGCTGCTCGGCGCACGAGAGGCGCCACTTGATCACGGACTGATCGAACACCGCCCAGTGCTCGGGCGGCAGTACCTTAATGCCTACGCGGCGTGATGAGGAGACGAGCCCCATCTGTTCGAGCGCGCGCATGACCTCGCGGGCAACGGTGCGAGAGATGCCGAACCTGGAGGATAAATCCTGCAATGTAAAGGTGTATCCGGGTTCGAGGGCGCCGGAAATGATTTGCTCGCCGAGGGTGTCAAGGATCGACGTAAGCAGGGGCTCCGCCGAAGGTTCCTGGGGTGCGGCCATGGAATTCAACCTCATATGGTGGGAAAACGAGAAATAGAACTACCATTATCCTAGTCCTCAACGGGGGTAAACAAAATCGCGTGACGCGCGGTGCGGGGGAAGAAGACATTTGGTTAGGATGTGAGCCATGAGCGAGGAATATCAGGCATACCTGGATAGCCACCCGAACCCGATTAAGGCGATCAACTGGAATGAGATTCCGGATGATAAGGACCAGGAGGTGTGGGACCGCCTCACCGGTAATTTCTGGCTGCCGGAAAAGATTCCGGTGTCCAACGACATCCCGAGCTGGAACACGCTCAATGACGCGGAGCAGCTCGCCACTATGCGCGTGTTTGCGAACCTGACCCTGCTGGACACCATCCAGGGCACGGTCGGCGCGGTGTCGCTGATCCCGGATTCGCGCACGCTGCACGAGGAGGCCGTGTATACCAACATCGCCTTCATGGAGTCCGTGCACGCGAAGTCGTACAGCAATATCTATATGACGCTGGCGTCCACGCCGCAGATTAACGACGCATTCCGTTGGACCGAGGAAAACGCCCAGGTGCAGCGCAAGGCGAAGATTGTCAAATCCTACTACCGCGGCGACGACCCGCTGAAGAAGAAGATCGCCTCCGTGATGCTGGAGTCCTTCCTCTTCTACTCCGGGTTCTACCTGCCGCTGAACTGGTCGGTGCACTCCAAGCTGACCAACACCGCCGACATCATCCGCCTCATTATCCGTGATGAGGCCGTGCACGGCTACTACATCGGCTACAAGTACCAGGTCGCGCTGCGCGAGGAGTCCCCGGAGCGCCAGGAGGAGCTGAAGGAGTACACCTTCGATCTGCTCTACGACCTCTACGAGAACGAGCAGCAGTACACCGAGGACATCTACGACCCGCTCGGCTGGACCGAGGACGTCAAGCGCTTCCTGCGCTACAACGCCAACAAGGCGCTGAACAACCTCGGCTACGAGGGGCTCTTCCCGGCGGATGAGACCAAGGTGTCGCCGGCGATCCTCGCGTCGCTGTCGCCGAACGCGGATGAGAACCATGACTTCTTCTCCGGCTCCGGCTCGTCCTACGTCATCGGCAAGGCGGAGGACACCGCCGATGAGGATTGGGACTTTTAGGGGCACGCTTATCGACGACCACGTGAGCGTCGATAAGCCTCAACCTTTCGTTTGATATACAACGGGGGAACTTAACGCGGGGTTGACCACGAATGGGGTCAACCGGCAATCTGTCGAGGTGTTTGGGCGTGTCGCGCCCACCTCGGCGGGGGAGTGGGCGCGCACGCGGGGCAATCCCGGCGGATCGCGCGTGGTGCTTTCGGACCGACGCGCACGATGTGACGCAAGGGCCTATTGTTTAACCTGTAGCTGGCCTGGGAGGGCTGGCAATTTCATGAGCCGATCACATATGATGATTCGGTATCTAACAAGGCCTCGCCGCCATTGCGGTGGCGAGCCGAAGTCAGGAGGATCGAATGACCGCTGTGGCGCCAAGGCTGGACAATCATGTCCCGCCGACACGTCCGGAGCCGACGGGACACGCTCGCCGTGGCTCCAAAATCTACAAGCAGCTGACCACGACCGACCACAAAGAACTGGGCATCATGTACATCATCATGTCCTTCGTCTGGTTCTTCCTCGGCGGTTTCATGGCGCTGCTTATCCGTGCTGAGCTGTTCCACCCGGGCATGCAGTTCCTGTCCAACGAGCAGTTCAACCAGCTGTTCACCATGCACGGCACGGTGATGTTGCTGGCCTTTGGTACCCCAATCGTCTGGGGCTTTGCTAACTACATCCTGCCGCTGCAGATCGGCGCACCGGACGTGGCCTTCCCGCGCCTGAACGCCTTCGGTTTCTGGATTACCACCGTCGGCGTTGTCGCCATGCTCTCTGGCTTCATCACGCCGGGTGGCGCGGCCGACTTCGGCTGGACCATGTACATGCCGCTGGCTGACGCAGTCCACACCCCGTCCGTCTCCGCCAACCTCTGGATCGTCGGCGTGGGCGCAACCGGTGTTGGTACCGTCGCCTCCGCGATCAACATGCTCACCACCGTGCTGACCATGCGCGCACCGGGCATGACCATGTTCCGCCTGCCGGTCTTCACCTGGACCGTGTTCGTCACCTCCATCATCGTTCTGATGATCTTCCCGCTGCTGCTCGCCGCGGCACTGGGCGTGCTGTACGACCGCCTGCTCGGCGGCCACATCTACGACACCGCTAATGGCGGCTCCATCCTGTGGCAGCACCTGTTCTGGTTCTTCGGCCACCCCGAGGTGTACGTTCTGGCGCTGCCGTTCTTCGGCATCATCTCCGAGATCGTCCCGGTCTTCTCCCGTAAGCCGATCTTCGGTTACATCGGTCTCGTCTTCGCAACGCTGGCCATCGCGGGCCTGTCCATGGCCGTGTGGGCGCACCACATGTTCGCCACCGGCGCGATCCTGCTGCCGTTCTTCTCCTTCATGACCTTCCTCATCGCCGTGCCGACCGGCGTGAAGTTCTTCAACTGGGTCGGCACCATGTGGAACGGCCACATCACCTTCGAGTCCCCGATGATGTGGGCGATGGGCTTCCTGTTCACCTTCCTCTTCGGTGGCCTGACCGGCATCATGCTGGCGTCCCCGCCGCTGGACTTCCACCTGCACGACTCCTACTTCGTGGTCGCGCACTTCCACTACACCCTGTTCGGTACCGTGGTGTTCTCCGCAATCGCCGGCGTCCACTTCTGGTTCCCGAAGATGACGGGTCGCATGCTGGACGAGCGCCTGGCAAAGCTGTCCTTCTGGCTGGTCTTCATCGGCTTCAACATGACCTTCCTGGTCCAGCACTGGCTGGGCAACATGGGCATGCCGCGCCGCTACGCCGACTACCTGGACACCGACGGCTTCACTTTCCTGAACCAGGTCTCCACCGTCGGCGCCCTGATCCTGGGCATCGGTATGCTGCCGTTCATCTGGAACGTGTTCAAGTCCTGGCGCTACGGCGAGGTCGTCACGGTGGACGACCCGTGGGGCTACGGCAACTCCCTCGAGTGGGCAACCTCTTGCCCGCCGCCGCGCCACAACTTCACCGCGCTGCCGCGCATCCGCTCCGAGCGCCCGGCGTTCGAGCTGCACTACCCGCACATGGTGGAGACCCTGCGCCGCGAGGCGCACGCCGGCCACCACGCAGACGGCCCGGCAACCTGGAAGGGCGAGTCCGCAACCACCGGTTCTACCGCTGTGACCAAGTAATTCGCTTGGCGCGAACCCCCTGACAGTAATTACCCCTCACCGCCTCGGTGAGGGGTTTTGCTGTGCTATCGTCCTGGTTTGTGACCAACCAGCCAGCCTTCCAAGTCGAACTGCAACCGGGTCTCAAGCCCGCGGTGATTTCCACCTCGGGCCCGGACCGCCCCGGCGTTTCCGCCGAGTTTTTCACCGTCCTCGCTCGGCACGGGGTGCAGCTGCTCGACGTCTCCCAGACAGACTTCCGCGGACGCATGATGCTCGCGGCCCTGGTAGGCATGGATCCCCACTCGCTCACGCAGGTTGAGCGAGAGCTTCGCGACGGGCTGTGGGAGTACGGCCAGCGCGTGAACATCGAGACACACGCGGAAGCCCGCGCGGTGTCGCGCCCCCGCTCGACGCACGTGCTCGTGGCCCTGGGCAACCCGGTCAGCGCGGAGGCCATCTCTCGCCTCGGCGCGGAGCTCGCCGCCGTGGGCGCTAACATCGACGCCATCCGCGGCGTTGCCCAGTACCCGGTAACCGGGCTGGAATTCCGCATCACCATGCCGGACTACACACCTGGCGATGCCCAGGAGCTGCGCAAGCGTTTGGCCGAACTCTCCGGCGAACTCGGCGTGGACGTGGCGATGGAGCACGCAGGCCTGCACCGGCGCGCGAAGCGCCTCGTGTGCTTCGACTGCGACTCAACGCTGATCACCGGCGAGGTGATCGAGATGCTCGCCGCCCACGCCGGCCGCGAAGCGGAGGTGGCCGAGGTAACGGCGCGCGCGATGCGCGGCGAGCTGGACTTCGAGGAGTCGCTGCGCGAGCGCGTGAAGGCACTGGCTGGGCTCGACGCCTCCGTCATCGACCGTGTCGCCGCCGACATCGAGCTCACCCCGGGCGCCCGCACCACCATCCGCACGCTCAACTCGCTGGGCTACCGCACGGCGGTCGTCTCCGGCGGATTCATCCAGGTGCTCGAGGACCTCGCCGCGGACCTCGAGCTGGACTACGTGCGCGCCAACACGCTGGAGATTGAGGACGGCAAGTTCACCGGCCGGGTCATCGGCAAGGTGGTGGACCGCAAGGCCAAGGCGGACTTCCTCGCCGAGTTCGCCGCGGACTCCGGGCTGGCGCTTTCGCAGACGGTCGCGGTGGGCGACGGCGCCAACGACATTGACATGATCTCCCGAGCCGGCCTCGGCATCGCGTTCAACGCCAAGCCCGCCCTCAAGGAGGTGGCGGACGCTTCGGTGAACTTCCCGTTCTTGGACGAGGTCCTCTACATCCTGGGAATTCCCCGCGAGGAGATCGACTCCTCCGACGCGGCCGCGGGCATCGACACCAGGCGCCCGCTGTGACGGCGTCGGCGCACGGGTTGCTCGCGGCGTCGATAGGCGCAGGCTCCGGCGACCCCGACGACCCCGCGGCGGTGCAGGCGATGCAAATGGCCATCAATCTGCCGAAGCAGGACCCGCCCGCCCGCAACGCCATGCTTATCGACGCCGCACGTGCCGCCCTCCTCGTCTGCCTCGACGAGCGGGCCGAGCGCGACGGGTTTTGGCGCGAGCGGCTCGAAGCGTGGTACTCCCGCAGGATCCGGAAGGTGGTGCGGCGCGCCCGCAACAAGGCGTGGGACGACGTCCAGGCGCTGCCCGGCGTGACCGTCGGCAGCGTGCGTGCGTTCGTGCCCTCCGCGGTGTCCGAGGTGCCGCGCGAGCTGGCGAAGCTGCAGGTCCGCGGCACGGACCTGCCGGCCGACGAGGGCCCGCTCCCGTTCGACCCGACCGCGCCGATGATCGTGGTGGACGCGTCCCTCGAGATGACGGCCGGGAAGGCGGCGGCGCAGGTGGGGCACGCGTCGATGCTGTACGCGGCAGCGCGTCCGGAGGGCGAGGTGCGCGAGTGGGCTGCCGCCGGGTGCCCGCTAAACGTGCGCGAGGTGCCTGCGGACGTGTTCGCCGCTTGCGCGGCGCACCCGGGCGCGGTGCCGGTGCGTGATGCGGGCTTTACCGAGGTCGCGCCCGGCTCGATGACGGTGCTCACGCTGCCGCCGGGCGCGTTCGACCCGGCTAGCGGGCGACCAGGCGCTTGAGCGCTCCGGTGACTACGTCGAGCCGGTCGGTCTGCCAGAAGGGCGGCAGCGAGCGCAGGAGGAATGCGCCGTAGCGCTTGGTGACTAAGCGGTTGTCCAGCACGGCGACGACGCCGCGGTCGTCCACCGAGCGCAGCAGGCGGCCGGCACCCTGCGCCATGAGGAGTGCCGCGTGGGTTGCGGAGACCTCCATGAACCCGGAGCGGCCGGCGGCGTCGGCGGCGTTGGCGCGCGCCTGGAGGAGCGGGTCGTCGGGGCGGGGGAAGGGGATGCGGTCAATGAGCACGAGCGAGAGGGAACTGCCGGGCACGTCCACGCCCTGCCAGAGCGACAGGGTGCCAAACAGACACGAGTTTTCCGCGTTGGCAAAGGCGGTCACGAGCGCGCCGGTGGAGTCCTCGCCCTGTAAGAAAATGTCAAAGGGGAGTCGCGCGCGCATCGCCTCCGCGGCCTGTTCGGCGGCGCGGCGCGAGGAGAACAGCCCGAGGGTGCGCCCGCCCGCGGCAGTGATGAGGGTGGCGATCTCGTCCAGAGTCTCGCGGCTCAGCCCGTCCCGGCCGGGGGCTGGGAGGTGGCGGGCGGTGTAGAGGATGCCGGCTTTCGCCGGGTCGAATGGGGTGCCCGCGTCCAGACTGTCCCAGGACCCGGACGGCAGGCCCCACGCGGCGGCCATCGCGTCGAAGTTGCCGCCGACCGTGAGCGTCGCGGAGGTGAGCACGACGGTTTGCTCGCCGAACAGGTTCTCGCGTAGCAGGGCCGCCACGGACAGGGGCGCGACGGCGACGGAATCTCCGAAGCGCTCGTTGCGGGTCAGCCACACCACGTCCGTGTGCTTGGCGGGGTCGTCCTCGTCAAACACACCCAGGATGCGTACGACCGCGTCGTGCAGGTCGCCGAGGTGGTTCTTCAGGTTCGTGCGCTCGGCAAACTTCTCCGGGTTGTTCTCCGATTCGCCCTCGGGGCTGTCCGCGATGCTGGTGCGGGTGGCCCAGAGCGCGTCGCGAAGCGCGGCGAACGCGCCGCGGGCCGGGTCGGAGATGCGCTCCCAGCGGCCGGGCTGCTCCAGGTCGATCACCGCGGTGAAGTCGTCCTTGACCTCCTCGAGCTTGTCACCGTCGCCGCCGATCTTGTCCGCGCGTCGCGCCGCGAGCGTGAGCGCTCGGGCGGAGATCTCGTTCGTGGCCACCGAGGTGATGCGCGCGTCCAGCTCGTGGGCCTCGTCGATGAGCACGGCCTCGTGCTCGGGCAGGATGTTGGAATCCGCGAGCGCGTCGATGGCCAGGAGCGCGTGGTTGGTCACCACGACGTCCACGTCGCGCGTCTTCTCTCGCGCGAGCTCGGCGAAGCACTCCTCGCCGTGCGGGCAGCGGGCGGCGCCAAGGCACTCGTTGGAGGTCACGGAGACCTGCCGCCACGCCAGGTCCGGCACGCCGGGGGAGAGGTCGTCGCGGTCGCCGGTCTCGGTCTCCTGCGCCCACTCGGCCACGCGCTTGACGTGGCGGCCGGTCCAGGAGAGCTCGGATTCGTCGATAAGCGATCCCTCTGGCTCGTCCTGCGCGAGCTTGTTCAGGCAGACGTAGTTGTTGCGGCCTTTTTGAATTGCAAAGGTGGGGCGGTGCGACAAGTGCGGCTCGAGCGCGTCCGCAAGGCGCGGCAGGTCGCGCTGCACCAGCTGGCGCTGCAGCGCGAGCGTGGCGGTGGAGACGACCACCGTGGTGTCGTTGGCCTGCGCGTAGCGCACCGCGGGCACGAGGTAGGCGAAGGACTTGCCGGTACCTGTGCCGGCCTGCACCGCGAGGTGGCGCTCCGTGTCCAGTGCGCGCGCCACGGCCTCAGCCATGCGTTGCTGCCCCTCGCGCGTTGCACCCCCAAGCTTATCGACGACAGCGCCCAACAATTCCAGCGTCTCCCCGCTCAGGGGAACGTCGCCGGTGGTGGTGCCTTCTTCTTCCTCGCGCGTGCTCACACCGTGAAAGTGTAGCGGGGTCGGTGTTAGTCCAGCGGGTCGGGGAAGCCGACGAATCGCGTCGGGATGGCGGCGTCGCCGCGCGAGAGCGCGAGGCCCTCCCACGGCAGGGTGCCGCGCGCCGCGTCGTGCAGGGTGCGGGCCTGCTCTAGACTGCCGTGCTGCTCGTCGTACTCGGGGAGGCGCTTGCCGCCGCGCACCATTGGCACCACGATCTCGTGGTAATCCAGGTTGGGCTTGCGGGTGATCTCCGCGTCGAGCGGGTAGACGATCTCGGCGACAGCGACGCCTGACGCGCGGTAGCCGCGCAGCGCCGTCTTCGCGCCGCCGTAGGTCTGCTTGCCCGACGAGCGCTTCGCCACCGGGTGGCCCTCCACCTCGACGAGCTTGTACACGAGCCCGGCGGTGGGGGCGCCGGAGCCGGTGACCACGGAGGTGCCCACGCCGAACCCGTCGACCGGGTCGCCGCGCAGCCCGGCGATGGCGAACTCGTCGAGGTCGGAGGAGACGATGATGCGGGTGTTAAACGCGCCGGCCTTGTCCAGCTGTTGGCGCACGCGGCGCGACACGATGCCCAGATCGCCCGAGTCGATGCGCACCGCGCCGAGCTCCGTGCCCGCGACCTCGATGGCGTTGGCCACGCCCTTGGTGATGTCGAAGGTGTCCACCAACAGCGTGGTATCTACGCCCAGCTGGTCAATCTGCGCCTTGAACGCCGCCTTCTCGTCCGGCGTGCCGTCCTCGTCCACGTGCAGCAGCGTCCAGGAGTGCGCGGCGGTGCCTGAGGGCGGGATGCCGTAGCGCAGCGACGCCTCCATATTGGAGGTGGCCTCGAACCCGGCGATGTAGGCGGCGCGGGCGGCGGTCACGGCGGACTGCTCGTGGGTGCGGCGCGAGCCCATCTCAATGATCGGGCGGCCGTCTGCCGCCGAGACCATGCGGGAGGCGGCGGAGGCGACAGCGGAGTCCGAGTTCAGGATGGAGAGGATGACTGTTTCCAGGATGACGCACTCGGCGAAGGTGCCGCGCAGCGTCATGATGGGGGAGTAGGGGAAGTAGATGTCGCCTTCGCGGTAGCCGTCGATGTCGCCCGAGAACCGGTAGTTGGCCAGGTAGTCCTTGGCCTCGTCGGACAGGAAGTCAGCCGAGTCGATCTGGTCGTGCGTGAAGCGGAACTTTTCTACCGCGTCGATCACGCGCGAGGTGCCGGCGACCACACCGTAGCGGCGCTCGCCGGGCAGGCGCCGGGTAAATACCTCGAACGCGCATTGGCGGTGTGCGGTGCCGTCCTTCAGTGCGGCGTCGAGCATGGTGAGCTCGTACATGTCGGTCAGAAACGCTGTAGAGTCCGGCGTGGAGTTCGTCATGGTCTTACAGACTACGCCCTGGTCGCGCGCGTCGCGTTTATTTGCGTGGAAGGGGCTCTTCGCGGCTATCCCGCAAACGCCACGACGACCCACACATCGCCGCGCCCGTAGGCCACGCCGATGCCCAGGTCGCGGTGGCGATCATCCAGCAGCACCTCCATGTGCTCGGGCGAGTGGGTCAACAGCTCGAAGAACTCGTAGCCGGAGGCCTGCTCTACCGGGAGGTGGGTGGGGACCTGCGCGGTTTTCTCGCCGGCATCCAGCAGCGGCTGCTCACCGGTGACCGCGTTGCCCTCTGCTTGGGCTTGGGCGGTGCGCTGCAAGTCGGGGTCGAGGCTGACCGGGGGCAGCGCGTCGTCGATACGCAACTGGGCGATGGCGGTAAAGAAGTCGGTGCGGATCTCCTCGAGCTGCTGCCCGGTGTCAAAGTCGGGATCGACGTAGCTGTCGCCGCGCCCGTCCGCGTGCGAGGAGCCGTCGGAGTGCTGAGCGCTGACCACGGTGAGGGCGACCGCGCTGACGATACCAAGGACGGCGAGCACGGCACGCAGCAACTGCTCGGTGGAGACAGGCAGCTCCTGGAGGCTGGGGATGTTCCGCATGGGCCCTGATCCTAGCAACCTCCCGGGGCACACGTGCGGGAAACAACCGGTAGGCTGGTCCGCATGAATTGCGAATTCACGCGCCAGGACATGGGCCAGGACATGAGCCCGGACATGAGCCCGGAAGCGAGTTCAGCCGCGAGCCGAGTGCCGCAGATGAGCTCGCCGATGGCTACCCCGGACCTTGAGGAGGACCTGAAGGTTGAGGTCGCGGCCGGAGAGAACCTGCCATGGATGTGCATTGTATGGGACGACCCGGTCAACCTGATGAGCTACGTCACCTACGTGTTCCAGACGGTGCTGGGCTACGACCGCAAGCGCGCGAATGAGCTGATGATGCAGGTACACACCGAGGGTAAGGCCGTGGTCTCCTCGGGTGAGAAGGACAAGGTCGAGGGCGATGTGAAGAAGCTGCACACCGCCGGCCTGTGGGCGACGATGCAGCAGGCGGGGTAGAGCTATGCAACCGTGGCGTAAGAAGAAAGGCCTGATGCGCTCAGGCGTGAAGTTCACTACCAAGTTCGATCCGTTGGAGCGCGAGGTGATCGGCGACCTCACCGCGACCGTGTCGGAGGCGCTCATCTCGCGCGCGCAGTCCGCGCCGAAGGACGAGTTTGCAGAGATGGTCGGCATGTCCACGGGCCACACCGAGGCACCGGAGGACCCGAAACTGGCCCGCCTGCTGCCCGATTTCGAGCGCGAGGGCGACGAGGAGTTCGACGGCGACAACGGCCTGCTCCGCAGCCTGCACGAGAACGACATCATCCGCGCGAAGCTGATGAATATGCAGGTGATCAATGACGTGCTGGGCCCCAACGGCGGCGTGGAGGTGAGCATCGACGAGCAGGAGGCCCACCAGTTCGTCGCCGCGCTCAATGACATGCGCCTCTACGTGTCCGCGGATGATCGCGGCGGCGAGGGCCAGGCGCAGGATCGCGAGCGCCTCATGGAGTGGCTCGCGTTCTGCCAGGACTCCCTCGTCGAGGTGCTCTGCGAGTAAACAGATGCTTGTCGACGCCACCGTGGCCCCAATCCTCCCCGCGGCCCATCTCTCCCTGGGCGACACCGGTGTGACCGCGTTCGTCGCCGCCGACCCGCGCGGGATGCGCGCCGCCGTCGACGTGCGCGGCGGCGGGCCGGGCACCCGCGAGACCGACCTGCTCGCCCCGCACAACACGGTCGAGCGAGTCCACGCGATCCTGTTGTGCGGCGGTTCGGCGTTCGGCCTGGCCGCCGCCGACGGCGCGATGCGCGAGCTGGAGTCGCGCGGGCGGGGGTTCCCAGTCTTCGGCGAGGGCGTGCCGGGCCCGCGCGTGCCCATCGTCCCCGCAGCCGTCATTTTCGACCTTGCCGTCGGTGATCCGTCGCACCGCCCAACTGCGAGTGACGGGGCCGCAGCCGTGGCGGCAGCGCTGGAGGACACCGCGGGCGAGCCGTTGGCGTCGGGCAGTGTCGGTGCCGGCTGCGGCGCGACCGCCGGCGTCCTGCGCGGCGGGTTCGGCATCGCGTCCCGCGCGGTGGAACTTCCCGGGGCGCGCAGGAGCGCGACGGTGACCGCCGCGGTGGTGGCAAACCCGGTGGGCTCCGCGGTTGACCCCGCGACGGGGTTGCTGTTTGGCGATGCCTCGAAGCCCGCCGTGGACCTCGAGCGGTACCGCACCCTGCAGCGGCCTGCCCCTGGCAGCGGCGCGCCGGACCCGCAGCTGAACACCACCATCGGCGTGGTGGCCACCGACGTGGACCTCCCGGTGCCGCAGCTGCAGCGCCTGGCCATGACGGGGCACGACGGCATCGCCCGCGCGATCCGCCCCGCCCACTCGCCGCTGGACGGCGACACCCTCTTCGCCGTCTCCGTCCCGAAAGATGATGGTCAAGACGCGGGTGGGCAGGGCGACGCCGCGGAGCCGCTGGCACCGGAAGCGCTCGCGCACCTTTGCGGTGCCGCGGCGGATGCGGTGGAGGCAGCGATCGTGGACGCAGTGTGCAGCGCCACGGGCGGTTTCGGGGTGACGGCGTGGTCGGACGTGGTTGCTGGTGGGCGTCGATAAGCTTGCTCAGCGCGCCGGGGAGCGCCCCGGCTACACTTATCAGCGATGACACACAATCCTTACGGAACCAGCGGCCCGACCCCACCCAGTAACCCCTACCAGGGCGCGGGCTGGGGCTACGGCCAGACCCACCAGCCCGGCTACGGCAAGCCGTTCCAGCGGCCGTTTTCGCACCCTGAGACGCAGCTGCCCGCGTTCCCGGACGGCGCGCAGCCGGAAGATAAACGGACCAAGCGCAAGAAGCAGCGGCGCACGGGGTTCACATTCGCCATCGGCTACCTGGTGGTGATCTGGGCGGTGTTTCTGCTCAACGAGGGGCTGTTCGGAGGGCTCCTGCAGTACTGGGGCATCCACCCGCTCGACCTGGTGAGCATCTGGCACATTTTCACCGCCCCGCTGCTGCACGCCAACCTCGAGCACATCGTGGGTAACTCGGTCACCGGAGCGATTTTCGCGTTTCTCATCGGCTACTCGGGCAAGCGCGTCTTCTGGGAGGTCACGACGTTTGCCACGGTATTCAGCGGGCTGGGCACCTGGCTGTTCGGCGGGATTGGTACCAACCACCTCGGCGCCTCGGGCGTCATTTACGGCTGGCTGATCTACCTCCTGGTGCGCGGCATCTTCAACCGATCCGGGACGCAGATCGCGCTGGGCCTCGTGCTCGCGTTCTTCTACTCCGGGCTGATCCTGGGCGTGCTGCCGGGCACGCCCGGCGTGAGCTGGCAGGCACACCTCTTCGGCGCCATCGGCGGATTTTTCGCCGGCATGATCATTACCTCGGACGACCCGCCGGAGCTGGTGGCCAAGCGCGAGGCGAAGAAGGCTCGGAAACAGGCGGGCTACTAGCGCGGCGACACGGGTGGCACAATGGCACCCATGGAACAGCACAGTGGGAGTAGCAACGGAACCAGCGCGGGAAATTCCGCGCCGATTGGCATCTTCGACTCCGGCGTGGGAGGGCTGACCGTCGCGCGCGCCGTGATGGATCAGCTGCCCGATGAAGCAATCATCTACATCGGCGATACGGCCCACAGTCCGTACGGTCCGCAGTCGATCGCAGACGTGCGCGCGCACGCGCAGCGCATCGGCGACCAGCTCGTAGACCAGGGCTGCAAGATGCTCGTCATTGCCTGCAACACCGCCACCGCCGCATTCCTGCACGATGCGCGCGAGCGGTACGACATCCCCGTCATCGAGGTCATCCAGCCCGCCGTGCGCCGCGCGATCGCGACGACCCGGAACAACAAGGTGGGCGTCATCGGCACCGCGGGCACCATCAAGTCGAGGGCGTACCAGGACCTCTTTTCGCTCAAGTCCGACCTGCAGGTCACCGCGGCGGCGTGCCCGGCCTTTGTGGAGTTTGTGGAGCGCGGTATTACCTCCGGCCGCCAGATCCTCGGCGTGGCGCAGGGGTACCTCGAACCGCTGCAGGCCGCAGGCGTGGACACGCTGGTGCTGGGCTGCACGCACTACCCGCTGCTCTCGGGCGTGATTCAGCTGGCCATCGGCGAGCAGGTCACGCTTGTCTCTTCGGCGGAGGAGACGTCGAAGGACGTGCTGCGCGTGCTCACGGAGCGCGACATGCTCGCCCCGCCGCAGGCCGAGAGCGGCCGCGCGCCCGAGCGGGTGTTTGCGTCGACGGGCGACCCGGTGGTGTTCGACCGGCTGGCCGCGCGCTTCCTGGGGCCGCAGGTGCGGGCAGTGGGGGAGCAAAACTTGGGGGCTGTGCGGCGTCGATAAGCAAAAATGCCCCGAAGTTTAGAATTCCCCGCAGATTCATGGCACAGTAAGCGCATGAAGTTGACCATCCTCGGCTGCTCCGGGAGCCTGGCCGCGCCAGGCAACCCCGGCTCCTCCTACGTAGTGAGCGCGCCCGGGCACAGCGACATTCTGTTGGATTTCGGCCCCGGTGCCCTCGCTGCCATGCAGGAACACTTCGACCCGGCGGACGCGCACGTGTGCTTCAGCCACCTGCACGCGGACCACTGCTCCGACATCGCCTCGCTGCTGGTGTGGCGCCGCTACCACCCGGAAAAGCCGGCGGCGTCGCGCCACCGCATGTTCGGCCCGAGCTACACGCCGGAGCATGTTGGCCGGATGAGCGCGGACGGCCCGGACCAGATCGACGACATCGCAGACACCTTCGATTTCGCAGCGTGGCGCACCGGGCAGGCGGAAACCCTCGGCGGGGTGACCGTGACACCGTTCGAGGTCGTGCACCCGGCTGCGGAGTCGCACGCGCTGCGCATTGAGGATGGCTCGCGCGCAATCGCCTATTCCGGGGATAGCGCGTGGACGCCCGCGCTTATCGACGCCGCCCGTAACGCCGACCTCTTCCTCTGCGAAGCCGCCTGGGGCCCGACCTCGGAGGGGATGGCGCCGGGGATGCACCTTTCCGGCGCAGAGGCCGGTCGCATCGCCCGCGAGGCTGGGGTGAAGACGCTGGTGCTCGTGCACATCCAGCCGTGGACCAGCACGCAGGCCACGCTCGAGGCGGCGCGAGCCGAGTTTGATGGCGAGATCGTGGTTGGCTCCGCGGGGGACGTCTTCGAGCTGTAGGGCGCGCGGCGTGCGTTAGGCTGGGGCGCATGACTGATTTCAAACGCGCAGACGGCCGCGGACTCAACGAGATGCGCCCGGTGCGCATCACCCGCGGCTTTACTTCCAACCCAGCTGGCAGCGTGCTTGTCGAGTTTGGCAACACCCGCGTGATGTGCACCGCCTCCGTGGAGGAGGGCGTGCCGCGCTTTAAGCGGGATTCCGGCGAAGGCTGGCTCACCGCGGAGTACGCGATGCTCCCGTCGGCCACCCACGACCGCATGCCGCGCGAATCCATGAAGGGCAAGGTCAAGGGCCGCACCCACGAGATTTCCCGCCTGGTGGGTCGCTCTCTGCGCGCTGCGGTGGACCTGTCCGAGCTGGGCGAAAACACCATCCAGCTCGATTGCGATGTGCTGCAAGCCGATGGCGGGACGCGCACCGCGTCCATCACGGGCGCGTACGTAGCGCTGGCGGACGCGATCGAGGTGCTCAAGGAGCGCGGCGTGGTACCGGGCGAGCCGCTGCTCAAGCCCGTCGCTGCGGTGTCCGTTGGCATTATCGACGGCCGCGTGAGCCTCGACCTGCCGTACGAGGAAGACTCCCGCGCGGAGGTTGACCTCAACGTGGTGATGCAGGAGGGCGGCAACTTCGTGGAGATCCAGGGCACCGGCGAGCACGGCCTCTTCGGCCGCAGCGAGCTCAACGAGATGCTCGATGTTGCCGAGGTCGGGCTCAACGAGCTGATCGGCGCCCAGAAGGCGGCGCTGGGATGGTAAAAGTCCTGGTCGCTTCGAACAACCCCGGGAAGCTCCGCGAGCTCGAAGAGGTGCTGCGCGAGCTGGACATCGCCGGTGTTGAGCTGGTGTCGCTGCGCGACGTCGAACCCTACCCGGAGCCGAAAGAGGACGGGCTGACCTTCGAGGACAACGCGCTGATCAAGGCTCGCGCCGGCGCCGCGCGCACCGGGCTGCCCTGCGTCGCCGACGACTCGGGCCTGGCCGTCACTGCGCTCAACGGGATGCCTGGCGTGCTCTCCGCGCGTTGGTCCGGCGACCACGACGCAGACGACGCCGACGCCGCGAATAACCGGTTGTTGCTCGCGCAGATGCAGGACATCGAGCTTCGCGACGCCGCGTTTATCTCCTGCTGCGCCCTCGTCACCCCCGCCGGCGACGAGTTCACGGCGACGGGCCGCTGGCCGGGCCAGCTGCTCCGCGAGCCGCAGGGCGAGGGCGGGTTCGGCTACGACCCGCTGTTCGCCCCGGACGACGCGCAGCCAGCCGAAGCGATGCGTCCGGTCTCCTCGGCGGAGTTGACGCCAGAGGAGAAGAACGCCCGGTCGCACCGTGGACAGGCGCTGCGCGCGCTCGCCCCGGACATCGCGCGCCTGCTGGGATAGGCCAGTTTGGCTAGGGTAGTGGCATGAAGAAAACGCTTGCACTCTCAGCCACTGTCATGATCGCCGGAACCGCGCTCGTCGGCTGCGGCTCGTCCTCCGATTGGGACGGCTCCTGGTCCGGTGACGTCACCTCCACGGACGCCAGCCAGCCCGGCGGCGCCGCGACCCTCACCATCGACGGCGGTGACTGCCACTGGGAGCTCACCGAGCCGGACGGCCAAACCAACGACGCCCGGTGCGAGCAGGACGACGAGGAATTTAAGCTCGCCGACCCGCTTTCCGGGCGCGACCTGGAGTACAAGGGCAAGATCAACGGCGACACGCTGACGTTGAGCCCGGACAATGACCGCGCCGAGGACATCGGCGTGATGGTCCTGACCCGGGCTGGGGAAGGAAAGTAGTTGGTTCGGGGCGCGTAACCGGCGCCCGACCGCCTTGGTTACCCGAGCTGGAAAGTCTCGGTGACTTCCTTGCGTCGCTTCGCTTCGACGATGAAGGACATGAACGGCACGATGCCGGAAACCGCGGTGAGCACCCACGTCACCGATGACCAGCGGGCCTTAAGCCCCAGGTTCAGCGAGGCGACGAGGAAGAACATAAACGCGAAGCCGTGGACGCGAGCCACCCACGAGAGGAGGGACACGTCCATGCCCAGGCCGTACTGCATCACCATGCGGGTGATGAGCAAGAGGAAAAGTACGCCTGTGATCCACGCCGTGATGGAGAAGAGGTGCAGCGCGGTGCGCACGCGGCGCTGACGCTCCGGGTGGATCTTCGGGGTGGCAGCGGGGGTTTGCTCGGTCATGCGTCCTTCTCCTCGGATTTGTGCTGGTGTGGGGTTTGCCTACGCGGCGTGAGCATGTCGTTGTATTCCTGGACGTCCATCTGCGGCCGCGATGGGAGGAAGTCTTCGCTGATAGTTTTCGGTTGCGATGGGTCCGCACCGTACTTGGCCAGGTCCGCCTCGTACAGGCTGTCCATTTGCTCGCCGGCGTTGATCGCGTCGATCTTCTCGTTTTCCATGCGGATGCCCGCCCGGTAGGCGTAAACAAAAAACGCCCCGAAGAACGGCCACTGGAGGGCGTACCCAAGGTTTTGGAACGTGCCCGTGCCGGACTGGAAGCGGGTCCACTGCCACCACGCCAGCAGGCAGCAGGTGATGACGGCGGCGATAAGCAGCAGGATATGCCACGCGCGCACCTTCACGCGGGAGCGCTTCTCCGGTGCAGGGGCCTCTGTTTCGCCGAACTCACTCACAAGCGGACAGTTTACCAACTCCGCACGCGCAACCAAACTAAAGTTTGATGGGGTGAGCGGGGGCTTACCGGTTTCGGGCGGGCGCGTCGCGCCGTGTAGCATGATGGTCACCGCGCCCGTGGCGGAATTGGCAGACGCGCTGGATTTAGGTTCCAGTGTCTACGGACGTGAGAGTTCAAGTCTCTCCGGGCGCACACGAGAAAGCACCTGGGGCATCAAGGCCCCAGGTGCTTTGTGCTCGCGCGTGTTCCGGCTGCGTTAGAGGTGCTCGACGGCGAACTCAGCCTGCTCGCGGGTGAAGTGCTCGGGCCCTTCAGTCAGGGCCTTGGTGAGCTCGCTGCGGCTCGTGCCGTCTTCTTCCATCTGCTGCGCTACCTGGAGGGCGAGCTGGTTAAAGTCCGCGTCGAGGTGGTCGACGGCGTAGCTCGCGGTTTCACGGTCGAAACCATCGGTGTCGCGCAGCAGGGTGTACAGGTTTTCCTCAGACATCGCCTGACCGTTCAGGTGTACCTCCGCCGCCTTGAGCGCCTCCGCCTGCGCGCCGGTGGCGTTGGCACCGGCCGTAGCGTTGGCGCTCACGGGGGTGTCCGTCGCCGGGGCGGTCTCATCATCGTTGTCGCTGAGCAGCAACCAACCGAGGAGCCCGAAGCCGATGAGAGCGAGGACGATTACGGTCGCCCACTGGGCAGTGGTGGAGCGGGGACGTGCGTCCGCTTCGTTGTCTTGCGCGCCCTGCAGCGGGTACGGACTGGACGGGCGCGCGGCACCGGCGGTGTCGTCGGCGCGGGAATCGCTGGGATTGATTGGACTAGACATGAGGCCTCACTTCGTCGCGGCAGGTCAACGCCGCATCAAATCGGTAGGGGACAAAATTTCACTGATATGACCATTATGCCCGTGCGTGGCGTGAATAAGCAAAAAGTTCCCGCGAAACACGGCGAAGATCACACCTGGGTGGCGCTATTTGCCCGGGCCTTCAACGCTGCTAAATATCCCAGTCGCGCAGGATCCGATCGACATGCCCCGAGGCGCGGACGTTGTACTTGGCCTCCTCGATGGTGCCGGTGCCGTCCTCAGCCACGTTCACCAGGAAGGTGGAGCGGATGACGCCCTCCGTCACCTTGCCGTACATCTTCTTCTCCCCAAACGCGCCGTACGCGATGAGGGTGTCCTTCGATTCATCACCAAGCAACTCGATGCCCAGGTCGTGCTTCGCGCGGAAGTCCGCGAGCTTGTCGGTGGGGTCCGGGCTGATGCCCAGCACGGTCACGGAGGCGTTGTTGAAATCCTCGAGCTTTTCCGTGAAGTCGCACGCCTCGGTTGTGCAGCCCGGGGTGTTCGCCCGCGGGTAGAAGTACACGATGACGCGCTTTCCGGCGAAATCTGACAGGGAGACCTGCTCGCCCTTGTCGTTGGTCAGGGTGAACGCTGGGGCGGTGTCGCCCTTTTCCAGTCTGATCTGATCATTCATACTTCACCGTTTTACACGTTTTACACTACTGTGGTCACAAGAACCGACAAACGAGTACAACGTAGGAGAATTGAACGTGGCACGAGACATTCACGACATTGAGCGCGACATCTCCCGCACCCGCAGCCAGCTTGCCAGCACCCTGGACGAGCTCGCGGATCGCGCGAACCCGTCCACCCTCGCGGGGGGCGCGAAGGACGGCGCTCTGGAGTGGCTGAAGGACGAGACGGTGCAGAAGGTCCTCGCCGGTATCGGCGTCGGTATCGCCGCGATCGTCGGCATCAGGGTGCTCAACGGCCGCAAGCGCAAGAAGGAGCTCAACGAGCTGCAGAAGCTGCTGTCGCGCAACTAGCGCCAGACCGCTTCGGAACAACGAAAAACCGTCCACACCACCGATTGGTGGTTGGACGGTTTTTTGCTGCGCTGTAGCGTCGACAAGCGCCCCGGCGTTAGGCGATCTCCGCCCCGGCGTCCATCATCTCCTGGAGAGCCCTGGCGCCCGTCGCGTCATCGACGGGGGCAACCATGCCGCGCAGCACCCGGACCTTGAACCCCTGCTTCAGCGCGTCGAGCACCGTGGCGCGAACGCAGTGGTCTGTGGCGATGCCGCAGACATCGAGCTCGTTGATGTCGTGCTCGCGCAGCCAATCGCCCAGCAGCATGCCGTTGTCGTCGTGGCCCTCGAAACCGGAGTACGCGGCCGAGTGCTCGCCCTTGCGGAAGAAGTGGCCGATCAGCGAGGTGTCGATCGGCCCGCGGATCTTCGCGCCGTAGGTGTCCGCCACGCAGTGCGGCGGCCACGAGTCCTGGAAGTCGGGGTTCTCAGAGAAGTGCTCGCCTGGGTCGATGTGCCAATCCTGGGTGGCGATGATGTGCGCGTACTCGCGCGTCCGGTTGTCCTCGGTGCTGAGGAACTGGGCAATTTTCGACGCCACCTCATCCCCGCGAGCCGTTGCGAGCGGTCCGCCGGGGCAGAAGTCATTTTGGACGTCTACAAGCAGGAGTGCCGTATTCATAGTAGCAACCTTAATTGATTCTCAGTCGAACGGCAAATGTATGCGCATTTTGTTTCAGGAAAGTGGAGAGGCGTGCCAAATCTGCAGGATATGAAAGGGATGACCTATTCCTGTATTAAGAAAGTCTCTCAGGTTTTTGGGGCTGGGAAGGGGATGTGCGGGATTGTTGTGGGTGGTACGTTCTAGGGACTAGCGTGCCGAAATAGAAAACCCCCTCGCGGAGTACCATTCGGTATCTCCGCGAGGGGGTGAACTGTGCGCCATCAGGGAATCGAACCCCGAACCCACTGATTAAGAGTCAGTTGCTCTACCAATTGAGCTAATGGCGCGTATTTTGTTTTTCTCTCTGTCGCTCTCGGCGACGTTGAAAACAATAACACCTTTCCTTGCAGGGAGTGAAATCGCCTGGTCACGAGCCTTTTTCGTAGTGTTCAAATTGTAATCTATTTAAAGCGAAATGAAGTAGCGTTTGGGTGCTTTAGGCAGATAGGGTAATTGCAATGCACAACGCGATATTGGAGGTAGGAAAGCGTTCATGCGTGTAGGGAAAGTGGTGCGCCGGGCAGCTGGCGTCGTTGCGGCGGCCGCGATGGCCACCACGCTGGTGTCGTGCACGATCGGTGAGACGAGCGAGGCTGAAACACAGCACGTTGCCAAGACCGAGGAGCAGGAAGCGGCAGAAGAACCGAAGCCGGAGCCGCCGGAATTCTCTTTCGAGGACGGCGCTGAAGATGCCGAGCCTGGAGAGCCAGTCACCGTTACCTCGGATGAGGGGCTGTCGTCCGTGGTGATGACCAACGAAGACGGCAAGGTTGTCAGGGCGAAGATGAACGATGAAAAGACTGAGTGGGAAACGGCGGAGCCGCTCGGTTACGGTCGCACGTACACGGTGAAGGCTGAAGACGCTGCGGGCCAGAAGGTGAAGCAGAGTTTTACCACGGTGGTTCCGGCGGCTGAGACCAACGTGTACCTGGGTCCCCTTGACGGTGACAACGTCGGTGTGGGGCAGGCAATCACGTTCCGCTTCGACGTGCCGATTCAGGACACAAAGGCCGTTGAGGAGCTCATCGACGTGGAGACCTCCAACGACACCGAGGGTGGATATTTCTGGCTCGACCCCTACGAGCTGCGCTGGCGTCCGAAGGATCTGTGGGAGCCTGGCACCGAGGTCACTGTCTCTGCCAACGTGTACGGCAAGGACATGGGCGGCGGGGTCTACGGCGTCGAAGACGTCGAGCACAGCTTTACCATTGGTGACAAGGTCGAGGCTGTGGTGGACAACGCGGATAAGATGCTGAAGTTCTACCGCAATGACGAACTGGTGAAGTCCTTCCCGGTATCGCTCGGCAGCGATAACTCACATGATACGCCGAACGGCACCTACATTGTGGGCGACATGCACAACTCGTTGGTGATGGATTCGCGCACCTACGGTCTCGGCCTCGAGCAGGGTGGCTACGTCACCCCGGTGTCGTACGCGACCCAGCTGTCCTACTCCGGCATCTACCTCCATGCCGCGCCGTGGGCGATGTGGGCGCTCGGCAACACGAACCAATCGCACGGCTGCATTAACGCGTCTATGGCGGACGCGCAGTGGTTCCAGGAGAACGTGAAGCGCGGCGACGTGGTGACTGTGCAGAACACATACGGTGGCACGCTCACTCCGTACGACGGGCTCGGCTACTGGAACATGGACTGGGAGATGCGCTCGGGCGGAACCGAGGATCCCAATGCGTAAGGTTGGTAGCGCGTAGGCGTCGACAAGCGAACTGCTCCAGGCACTGATTGTGCTTGGAGCTTTTTTATTTACCTTCTCGCTTGTTGGCGGCGTCAGGGAACTCCGCGTGGATGCTCATGAGCGCCTCGCTGGTGCTGATCATGACGCCCGGACTCGCGCTGTTCTACGGAGGGATGGCGGGTCGGCAGAACGTGCTGATCATGATGGTGACGTCCTTCGCCGCGATGGCGGTCGTCCCCGTCGTCTACGTGTTGTGGGGATGGTCGGCGTCGTACGCTGGAGACGACATCGCCGGGATCGTGGCCACCCCGCTGCAGGCATTTGGGGTCAGGGGGCCAGATCGCTGATTCCGCGGGCAACAACGTGGGCGCGGCGAGGTCTACCGCGGCGCAGAGGTTGCAGCGGACCTCGTGCCGAAGCTGAAGCTCGAGATTGTCACGGGGGAGGGGGCTGGCCGACCGGGCGGTGGACGCCATCCTTCGGGCGGCATCCACGGGGACGATTGGCGACGGCAAGATTTGGATCTCTCCGGTCGACGAGGGTTAAGCGACAAAATGTGTGCTTTTTGAGCTATAGATTCCCGGTCTTACCTCCGGCTACGGCGGGAAAGTGCTCGTCGAATCGGGATTCCTGGCTTGCAACATGAAGGTCCACCACTCCAGCCA
>NZ_CAMPQC010000023.1:0-37389 GCF_946902955.1 Corynebacterium sp. Marseille-P8863
GCGAGATCATGCTTGCCGACGCCACCACGTGCACCTGGAAAGACTGCACCGTACCAGCCACACGCTGCCAGGCGCACCACATGAGCGAACACCGCCACGGCGGCGATACCACGCCCGCGAACCTTGGCTGGTTGTGCCAGTACCACAACTCGCAAGCCGCGACCGGCGCCCGGGGCCACACCGAACGGCGGGACGGAAGGATCTATTACGTCTCGCCATACGGAAACGCCACCCCCACCGGCACCGACCACACCGCCCGCGCGCCGCACCGAAGACCCGCGCATTAGCCACCGCAAGCGCCAGCGCCCCTGGCGCCTACACGCATGCCCGAAAGGCGGTGGCCTACAGGCCGGCGAACGGGCTGCGCAGAGGGTCGAACGGCTCGATGGTGCGGTCCACCTCGCCGGTGGCGATCTGCTTGGCCAGCATCTTGCCCGACACCGGGCCGAGGACGATGCCCCACATGCCGTGGCCGCCGTTGGTGTACACGTTCGGCACCTTGGTCGCGCCGACGAGCGGCAGGCCGTCCGGGGTGACGGGGCGCGAGCCGACCCACTCGTCCTGGCGGTCGTCCCAGTCGATGCCGCGGAACATTGGCTTCGTCGCGTGGATCATGGAGGCGACGCGGCCCGGCTGGAACGCCTCGTCGGGGCCGCGGAACTCCATCGTGCCCGCCACGCGCAGGCGGCCCTGGTACGGCGTGCAGGCGATCTTCTGCTCCGGCAGGTAGACGGGGCACTCTGGCACGGTCTCCGTCTCCACGCTGAACGAGTAGCCGCGACCCGCCTGCACCATGGTGGTGACGCCTAGCTCGCGCGCCAGTGCGGGCAGCCACGCGCCGGTGGCGATCACGACGACGTCGGCAGGCTTCCATTCGCCGGTGGACAGCTGCACGGCCGGTTTGCGAGTGGAGGTCACCTTGGTCACTTCGGCGCCGGTGGTGATGGTGCCGCCGCGCGCGGTGAACGAGTCGGCGATGGCCTGGCAGTAGGGGCCCGGCTCGATGAAGCGTTGGCCTTGCATGCGGTAGATGGCCTTGACATTGTCGGTGAGCATGGGGGCGTGCTCGCGGGCGTCGTCAAGCGAAATCGGCTCGAACGGGATCTCCTGGCCGTGGCGGATGGCGCCGTCGACCTCCTTGAGGAAGCCCTTGGCCTGCGACTGCGACTCGAAGCCGATGATGTACGGCGAGCGGTAGGACTTTGAGGTCACGCCGCCCGCTTCGAGGTCGTCGAAGGCGGCGAGCGAGGCCATGTCGGCGGGGGTCAGGCCGGCCATGGTCTTGTCCCACGCGCGCTGCGTGGCGTGCGCCATGAACTGCGCGCAGAACGCCCACAGCTTCGGGTCGACGCGCACGGGGACGGAGAGCGCGGCGTTGCGGTCGAAGAGCGCGGTCGGCCCGTAGGCCCAGAGGCTGGAGTTGGACAGCGGGATCGTCTTGCCGGGCGCGAGCCAGCCGGCGTTGCCCCACGAGGAGCCGCCCGCGACGCCAATTTTGTCTACGACCTCAACGTCGTACCCGTATTCCTGCAGGAACCATGCGGTGGACAGGCCTGTCATGCCTGCGCCGATCACGAGCGCACGAGTCAATTGTGTTACTCCTCACAAATTGTCGGATTGTGTTTGGAACAACAATGTACCGCAAGCCAGTGAGGCGAATGTCACGTTCGCTGGGTGAATTTTACGCACTGCATATTGTGCAAGTTATGCAGCGGCGCGCATGAAAAGCCCAGCTCACGTACCTGTCTATCCACAGAAAAGGGGCATGCTTATCGACGCCACGCCACCCCCAAAAGAGCTACCCCTCCCGCAATTCCAAAGATTGGAGGCGGACCTCTCCCGCCTCATCGGAGGCGTCCAAGTCCACAACGCCGTGGAATTGGAACGCGTTGTCGCCCTCCGGGTCCTTGAGGATCTGGGTGACCTCCCAGGTGCGCCCGGTGGTGTCGCCAAGCCGGAAGTACTCGGGTCCACGAGCGTCGGGACCGGTGTCGACGTCGTCGTACTCGTCGAAGTAGTCGTCCATCCCGGCGGGGAAGTCGGGGCGCGCGTCTGGGTCAAGGTAGTCGAACATCTCGTCCAGCTCGCGCTCCTTCTCCAGCGCGAAAAGTTCGGCGAGGCGGAAGAAGGCGTTGCGGACCATGATGGTGAAGGCGCGCCGGTTGGCGGTGAGGGCGTTCGGGTCCTCGACGCCGAACGCCAGCTCGCGGTCCAGCGTCGCCTGGTCGATGGGGGAGTCTTCGTCGGCCATGTGCGCCCATTCGTCGATAAGCGACGAGTCCACCTGGCGGATCAACTCCCCGAGCCACACGATGATGTCCTCGAGCTCCTCGTTCATGTTGGCTTCTGGGATGGAATGGGACAGCGTGCGCCACGCGTCGGTGAGGTAGCGCAGCACCACGCCCTCGCTGCGCGCGAGGCCGTAGGTGGCGATGAGGTCGGAAAACGTCATGGCGTGCTCGATCATGTCGCGCACGACGGACTTCGGCGCGAGCTCGAACTCTTTCGCCCACGGGTTGCCCTGGCAAAATGTGTCGAAGGCCTCGTCGAGTTCGTCAGCAAGCGGCTTCGGATAGGTGACGTCCTCGATGAGCGCCATGCGCTCGGTGTAGTCCACGCCGTCCGCCTTGAGCGCGGCGATTTCCTCGCCGCGGGCGGCGGATTGCTGCGCCTGGAGGAGCTGGCGGGGGTCGTCGAGAATTGCTTCAAACGTCGAGATGACGTCGAGCGCGTAGGTGTCGGACTCGGGGTCCAAGATGGTGAGGAACGCGAGCGCGAACGGTGACAACGGCTGGTTGAGCGCAAAGTCGCGGTCCAGTTCCCGGGTGAGCGTGTAGGGGCGGAATGCGGGCGAGTCGGGCGTGCGCTCGACGACGCCCGCGTTGATCAGCCCGCGGAACAAGTCGACCGCGGTGAGGATGTCTCGGTTCTGCTTCGCCCGCGAGTCGTGGTTGGTGCGCAGCAGGTGGCGCATGTGCTCGTAGCCGTCGCCCGGGCGGGCCACCACGTTGAGCAGCATCGAGTTGGACACGCTGAACTGGCTGGTCAGCTCCTCCGGCTCCGCGGTGGTGAGCCGGTTGAACGTGTCCTCGGACCAGGAGACCTCGCCGTCGCGGGCGGACTTCTTCCGCAGTTTCTTGCGCTTCTTCGGGTCGTCGCCGGCCTTCCTGCGCAGCTTCACGTTCTCAATCTCGTGCTCCGGCGCCTCCACGACGACGGTGCCCTCCGTGTCGTAGCCGGCGCGCCCGGCCCGGCCGGCAATCTGGTGGAACTCGCGGGATTTGAGGATGCGCTGGCGTGTCCCGTCGTACTTGGCCAGGCCGGTCATCACAACGGTACGAATCGGCACGTTAATGCCCACGCCCAGCGTGTCGGTACCGCAGATCACTTTGAGCAGGCCGGTTTGTGAGAGCCGCTCCACCAAGCGGCGGTACTTGGGCAGCATGCCGGCGTGGTGGATACCGATGCCGCGCCGCACCAGCTTGGACAGCGTCTTGCCAAAGGTTGTGGTGAAGCGGAACGAGCCGATCTCTTCGGCGATGCGCCGCTTCTCCTCGTCGGTGATGATCTTCAGGCTAGTCAGCGCCTGGGTGCGCTCGGTAGCTTCGCGCTGGGAGAAGTGGACGACGTAGATGGGGGCTTTGCCATCGTCGAGAAGCTGCTCGATCGTCTCGTGGACCGGGGTGAACACGTAGTGGAAATCGAGCGGCACGGGGCGCTCGGACCCGCCGACGTAGGTGGTTTGGCGGCCCGTGCGCTCGGTGAGGTCTTTCTCCAGCCAAGCGGTGTCGCCGAGGGTGGCAGACATGAGCAGGAACTGCGCCTTCGGCAGCTCGAGGAGCGGTACCTGCCAGGCCCAGCCGCGGTCGGGCTCGGAGTAATAGTGGAACTCGTCCATGACCACCTGGTCGATCTTCGCGTCCTTGCCCTCGCGCAGGGCAATATTTGCGACGATCTCCGCCGTCGCCGCGATAATCGGCGCAGACCCGTTGACCGTCGCGTCGCCGGTCATCATGCCGACGTTTTCGGCGCCGAAGATCTCGCAAAGGGCGAAGAACTTCTCGCTGACCAGCGCCTTGATCGGCGCGGTGTAGAACGTGCGCTGCCCGCGGGTCAGGGCGATGAAGTGCGCCGCGTTGGCCACCATGGACTTGCCGGACCCGGTGGGGGTGGCGAGGATGACGTTGTCACCGGCGAGCAGCGCAAGCGACGCTTCCTCTTGCGCCGGGTACAGCGAGATGCCGCGGGACGAGGTCCAGGAGAGGAAGGAGTCCCACGCGGCTTCGTCGAGAAGCGGTGCGGGGACGTCGGCGAGATCGGCGAGCAAGTCAGATAAAGTCACGCTCACCACCGTAGCCGAGGGGCGAAACCTACTCGTCGTCGTCCGGTTTTTCCGGGTCTGCAGGGTCTTCAGGGTCGATGAGGAAGTGGTCCATCAGCAAATTGTTCTCGTCGTCGCCGAACGGCAGGCTCAGCTGCTGTTCGTCCTGGCCGAGCACGCGGTCGCGGTCCTCGATGGCGGTGAGATAGTTCTCAAACGCGTCGCTGATCTCCTCGCCGCTCGGCACCTGCGCCTCGCCCGGCATCATGGCCTGCGGGTGGCGCTCGCGGTAGTCACTGATCTCCTTGTCGTAGTGCTCCTCCAGCGCGTGGACTACGTGGGCGATCTCGTCGGAACCGGCCATCTGCTCGGCCAGCTGCTGCGACACCCGCGTGATGTCCGACTCCAGCGCGCGCAGCGGGAACTTCAGCTTGGTCGCGTCCTCGATGGACTGGAGCAGCTGGAACGTCGCGTGCGGGTACGGGGACGACGCCACGTAGTGGGGCACGTGCGCCGTGAACCCGGCGACGGGCTTGCCGCGCTTGTGCAGGGCGCGCTCGATGAGGATCGAAGCAGAGCCGGGCACCGTGACCATGCCGTCGAAGGTGTACATATTGCCCACCAGCTCGCTGCTGTTGCCGTGTGCCGAGACGACCAGCGGGCGGGTGTGCGGGGCGCCCATCGGCGCCGCGTAGAGGCAGATCGTCTGCGCGACGCCGAAGCGCTGCGCCAGGTCGCTCACGGCCTCGCTGAACGCCTCCCACCGCAGGTCGGGCTCGGGGCCGGACAGGAGGAGGAAGGAGCGCCCTGCTTCGTCACGAAGCACGCGCAGGTCCAGCTGCAGGTCATCGATGTCCGTGATCTCGTGCTGCGCGATGGTCACCGCGGGGCGGCGCGAGCGGTAGTCAATGAGCTCATCGTTGCTAAACGTGGCGAGCGTGCGGGAGTCCAGCGCCGCCTTGAGGTGCTCGGCGGCTCCCTCGACGGCGTGGCCGGCGTCGGCGTAACCCTGCATTGCCACCACGAGCGCCGGGCCGTTCGCGGATTCCTCGCCGACGGAGGGCGCCGGGTATTCCAGTTCATACATGCGAGACGTATCAGACATGTGCTTCCTCCCAAATGATCTCGCGGTACGCCACATTGCCCGGACAAATGCCGGGTGGCGTACCTTTTCGCATTATCAAAGACAACTACGCCAGGGGTGAAACTATTCCACGCGTCCCGCGCCAAGGTGGCAACAATGATACCGCAGCAAAGAAGTTTCCCGGACGAGGGAACCGAGGCGGTGCTTTTTGCGTCCAATATGTATGAAGCAATCACGAAACTTTGACGCCAATGACCACCGCCCCAACAACCCGCCGTACGGCCCCGCCGAACTCATCGCCTGCATCCCAGGCGCGCTCGGCTTCTACCCGCAAGAATCCCTCGTCCTCATTGGCCTGAGCCACGCCGGCGAGGACTCCACCTCATACACGGTCGGCCCGATCGTGCGCGCTGATCTGGCGAGTGAGGAGCAGATCGCGTTCGGGCTGCGGGCGCTTTTCGACGCCCACCAGGACCTCCACCTCGCCGTCATCATCACCCGCATCCCGAACTCGGATTTGGCGATGGAAACCGCCTACTTCCTGCAGTCCCTGGATACCCAGCTCGACCTCCCGCCGCTCGCCGCGTGCTGGCACGTCTCCGAGATCGCCGCGGGCACGCCCTACACCCTGCTTTTTGACGCCACCAGCCCCCAACTCTTCCCCGCACACCACGAGCGCACCGCCGCCCCAGCCTCGTACTTCTCCGGCACCGTGCCGTCGATCGTGCACGCGCCAACCATGCGCGGATTGCTTGACAACGGCATGCTTCCAGAGCTTCGTCGCGAGGACATGCACCTATTCTTCGAATCCGACAATTCCGGCGACCTGCGCCGATGCCGCGCGCTTTACGACGCCGCGTATCACTCCGGCCGCCGTCTCATCCAACAACTCGCGCCGCACCCGGCAGGCGCCGGCGAGGGCTGCGGCGACAGGTGGGACGCCATCAACCTGATCGAGGACGGCTGCGTGACGCTCATCCATGGCGGCGCGGGCAACCCGGAGTTTCCGGCGGGGACGTCACGCCGGCCGCTGCAGTTGAGCGACTGCTTCCGCGACGACGAGGAGATCGTCCTGCTGGCCTCGCTGCTGTCCCGCAGTAAGCTGCGCGATTGTCTCGTCGAGGACGTCCTCGAGCACTCCGCGACGGCCGCTCAGGCGCTGCTGCTCATCGCGCGAAACTTTACGGGCGTCATCCGCGCGAACGCGCTGAGCTTGTGGGCGCTCGCAGCGGCGGCGTCGGACCTGGAGCCGTGGGCGTTCGCGGCGCTGCGGGCGGCCCAGGACGAGGTGCCAGGGCATTCGCTGTCCGCGGTGCAGCGCCAGCTGATGGCAATCGGCGAGTGGCAAGGGATGGTCAACACCGCACTCGCCGGGTGCCGCGAGTCGTGGGACGACCTGCTCCGCGAGCAGGCGGCGTGACTCAAGCACCCCCGTGGCGGGCGGAGGTGAAGTCCCACGCGTCTTGGACGATGGTGCGCAGGTCGGTGCGCGTGGGGTTCCAGCCCAGCTGGCGCTTGATCTTGTCCGAAGAGGCGATGAGCACGGCCGGGTCGCCGGCGCGGCGAGGCGCGACCTCGGCGGGGATCTCGTGGCCGGTGACCTCCCTGCACATCTCGACGACCTGGCGGACGGAGTAGCCGTCGCCGGAGCCAAGGTTGTAGATCTCGTGGGTGCCTGGGGTATTCGCCTCGAGTGCGAGCACGTGGGCGTCGGCAAGATCCCTCACATGGATGTAATCGCGCACGCAGGTGCCGTCGGTGGTGGGCCAGTCGTCGCCGAACATCTTGATGGCGTCGCGCTGGCCGAGGGCGACCTGCAGCACGATGGGGATGAGGTGCGTCTCGGTGCGGTGGCGCTCGCCGTAGTCGCCGTACGCGCCGGCAACGTTGAAGTACCGCAGACTCGTCGCGCCGATGCCGTATGCCTGGCAGTAGGAGGTGATGGCGTAATCGATGGACAGCTTCGTCGCCCCGTAGGTGTTGGTGGGGCGGGTTGGGGCGTCCTCGGTGATGGGCACTGCCTCCGGCTCGCCATAGGTGGCGGCGGTGGAGGAGAACACGAGCGAGCGCACGCCGTGTGCGCGCATCGCGTTGAGCAAGGTGAGTGAGACCTCGAGGTTGTCGCGCCAGTACTCGGCGGGAACCTCCATGGATTCGCCGACCAGCGAGCGGGCGGCGAAGTGGAGCACGCCGTCGACGTCGCCGGCGGACAGGACGCGGTCGATGACGTCGGAAATATGGCCCTCTACCAACGTCGCCCCGGAGGGGACGGCGTCGCGGTTGCCGGTGCTGAAGTCGTCGATGACGATGACGTCGTGGCCAGCCTCGACGAGCACAGCAGCGCATACGCTGCCCACGTAGCCGGCACCGCCGGTGACTACAAGTTTCACGGGTTAATCCTCCACTGGGTCAACGCGCAGTGCGTGCGCGAGTTCGGGTGAGAGTTCGACGCGATCGCCGTCCTTGGTGGTGAGCATGACCGCGCCGCCGCCGTGCTGCTCGAGGGTGACCTGCGAGCCGACGAATGACGCGACGCCGACAGTCGGGGAGACGGTTGCGGAGAGCTGCTGCAAGATCTCGCTCACCTGCACCACCGTGACCTCGGTCGGGCCGTCGAGCTCGAGGTCGCTCGCGCGGGTGCCGTACGCAGTTTCGGAGCTCGGCGTGGCGTCCAGCTCTTCCAACGCCGGGATCGGGTTGCCGAACGGGGAGCGGGTCGGGTTGCCCAGCACGGCGACGACGCGGCGCTCCACATCCTCGCTCATGACGTGCTCCCACCTGCACGCTTCGTCGTGGACCTGCGCGATGTTGAGCTGTAGGACGTCGGTCAGCAGCAGCTCGGCCAGGCGGTGCTTGCGCATCACTGCGGTGGCGCGCTGGCGCCCCGCCGGGGTAAGCGCGAGGGAGCGGTCCGGCTGGACCACGAGCAGGCCGTCGCGCTCCATGCGCGAGACCGTTTGCGAGACGGTCGGACCGGATTGCTCAAGGCGCTCCGCGATGCGCGCGCGCAGCGGCGTGATGCCTTCTTCCTCAAGCTCGTACACAGTTCTCAAATACATCTCGGTCGTGTCGACGAGATCACGCATGCTGCCTCTCCCTCTGAGTCACTCTGTGCAGACGGCCTGCGCGGGTCATTTCGCGCACAGACCATCCAAGCCCTGCAAGTGTACGCGCGGTGCCTTAGGCGTAGTCGCGCAGCCGGTCGGCGCGGTCGCCAACGCGCAACTTGGCCATAACCTCGCGCTCGATCTGGCGCACGCGCTCGCGCGACAGGCCGAACTGGCGGCCAATTTGGTCCAAGGTGCGCGGCACGCCGTCGGTCAGGCCGTAGCGCAGGCGAATCACGTCCTGTTCGCGTTCCTCCAGACCCGCGATGATGTCCTCGATGTCGTCGTGGCGCAGAGTCGAGACCACAGCGTCTTCGGCGTCCGTCGCCTCGGCGTCCTCGATGAAGTCACCGAGCGGCGCCTCCTCGTCCGCGCCGACAGGCATATCCAGGCTCACCGGGTCGCGCGACTGGCGCAGCAGCATCTCAATCTTGGACTCCTCGATGCCGGACTCCTCGGAAAGCTCCTCATTCGTAGGTTCGCGGCCCAGGGACTGGTACATTTCGCGGCGGATGCGCGAGAGCTTATTTACCTGCTCCACCAAATGGACTGGTAGGCGAATCGTGCGGGACTGGTCCGCCATCCCGCGCGTGATGGCCTGGCGGATCCACCAGGTGGCGTAGGTGGAGAACTTGAACCCCTTGGCGTAATCGAACTTCTCCATGGCACGGATCAGCCCGAGGTTGCCTTCCTGGATCAGGTCCAGCAGCGGCATTCCGCGCCCCGTATACCGTTTGGCCAGCGAGACCACGAGGCGCAGGTTTGCTTCCAGCAGGTGGGAGCGCGCTTTGCGCCCTTCCTTGGCCAGGATCTTCATGTCACGCTTCTTGGCGCGGGTGAGCGTGACCTCTGGATCGTCCAACAGGTGCTGGGCGTAAAGGCCTACCTCAATCTGCTGGGCCAGCTCGACCTCTTCCTCAGCGTTCAACAGGGCCGTTTTGCCGATACCGTTGAGGTACACGCGCACGAGGTCCGCCGACGGATTGTCATTGGTCTGATTTCGGCGGCTACCGCGGTCAACGTTTTCTTCGTTGCCCGCATCACGAGCGTGGTCCGGCTGAGTCATGAAGAGCTGCCTCCTTGAAAGGGGTTCGAACCGTAAGTTCAGTCTTATAGATCAAACGGAGCAACGCTCCCGATTGTTCCGGCTGAGCGTAAATATTATGCAACGTACGTCTGCCTCGCTCGACTCTCAGCATCAGTCCAGGAACGTCTTCCCTAGAACGTGGGTAGCGGCCAGGTTTCGTCCCGTGTCACGCTTCGACGAGGACCGTGAACGGCCCGCTGTTGACGCTCGCCACGTCCATCATCGCGCCGAACCGGCCCTCTTCGACCGTGATGCCGCGGCCGCGGAGCTCCTCTGCGATCTTGGCAATTACCGGTGCAGCTGCCTCACCCGGCGCCGCATCCGCCCACGACGGCCTGCGTCCCTTCGCCGTACGTCCCATGAGGGTGAATTGGCTGACCAGGAGGACGGGCGCGCCGGCGTCCTGGGCGGAGCGCTCGCCGTCGAGAATGCGCAGCTCCGCGATCTTGCGGGCCATCTTCTCCCACGCGTCCTCCGCGTCGTCGCGGCCCACGCCGACGAGGGCGAGGATGCCGCCGGTTTCGGGGCAGTCGATCGCCCCGACGACCTCCCCGTCGACGGTGACAGAAGCACTCTCCACTCGCGTCAGTACAGCTTTCATCAGGACTCCTTCGCAATAATCTCAGCGGGCAGGACGAGGCCGTGGCGCACACAGTCCACCACAACCGCCGCTGCGTTGTTCTCAAGGCGTGTGTGTTCCGCCGGGTCATCGACGCCTTGCGACGCCACCAGCAACCCCACCACCTCGCGCAGGGGCAACCCCTGTGGGTGGAGGCCAGAGAGAATCGAGACGACACCGTCGTCGACCTCGTGGGTAAAGCGCGGTCCGTCAGTACGCGAAACCCTCGTGACTCGCTGCGCAAAGCCCATCCCGGCCTCGGCGTCGGCGACGCTCACCCTCTCCAGCGCCACGCCTGGGCGCACCATGTACGCGGCATCCAGGATGTCGTCGGAGCCCCTGCCGCGCAGCCATTCGGCCCTGGTGAAATACTCGTCCACCTCCGGCCCGAGGGGATCCGTGAACGGGTGCGAGAGGTCTTCGGCGGTAACCTCGGTGGGGTTATCGCCGATCTCGCGGAGGAAGATCCACCCGAACCCGATGGCCTCGACGTCGTTGTCGCGGAAGTGCGCAAGCCAGCGCTCGGTGCGCTCGACGGCCTCTGGGGAGCGGACGTCGACCGATTCATCAGCAAGCCAGGTAGAGACGTACTGGCCCGGGTCGACAACATCGCGTTCCAGGACCCAGGCGCTCACACCGCGGGAGGGCAGCCACGAAGCAACGCGCGAGCGCCAGCTCTCCCCGGTGCGGTGGACCCACGCACCGAGGATGCACGCGGTCGCGCCCTCCGCCAGGTGTGCGGGGGCCTGGCCGACAACGAGCTCGGTTGCCCCGTCGAGCGACAACCCCGAATCGCGGTACACGTGGCCCACCTCGGGCAGTCCCACCACGAACGGCGGGTTCGCTACGATCCGGTCGAAGCGCTCGTCGACAACCGGCTCGAACCACGGGCCCTGGCGCAGCTCGACGTTGTCGATCCGGTTCGCAGCGAGCGTCGCGCGAGCCAGCTCCAGGGCGCGCGGGTGCACATCCGTCGCCACCACGCGCTGCGCAACCCCTGCCTGCGCCACCGCCTGCACCCCCGAGCCGCAACCGAGGTCCAGCACCGTGCCAACCGGCGTCTCCGGAGAGGCGCTGAGCAGCGAGAGCGACGCCGACCCAACGCCCAGGACGTGGTCGGGCCCCGGCACGTGCGCGGTCATCGACGCATCCAGGTCCGACACGATCAGTCGGTCCTGCCCCGCGAGGACGTGGGGGCGCAGGTCGAGGGCCACGGCGAACCGGTCGTTGGCGGCGGGGCGGATCACGGTGGCATCGAGAAGCATGCGCACCAGGTCAGGAGAAAGGAGCTCGTCGAGCTGGGCTTGCGACGCCGGCTCGCGCACCAAGAAGAAACGGATCAGGCGCGACAGCGGCGAAGCGTCACAGGCGGCGAGCACGACGCCTGGCTCGCCACGGTAGAGCGCCGCAGTCGCGTGGGGGCCGAGGTGCTTGGCGATGCCGTCGGCGGTAAAACCGGTCGACGCGAGAGCGTCGGCAAGCGCGCGAACGGCGCTGGGAAGAGACTCGGGGAGCGGTTCGAGAGGCATTGGCTACTCCTTGCTGGCGTCGGGATCGGACTCGATGATAGCGGGGGAGCGGTCGGCACCAGAGCGCGATTGACCCGCCTCCAACTGCGCACGGGCCTGCGCAGCGAGCCGGGCCTCCTCGCGGGCGAGCGCAGGCTTGTACACGTTTTTGTCCCGCTTATCGCGCGCCTCGCCCTGGCCGTTGGCAATCATGACGGAGATCCACGGCACCGGGATCGAAATGGAGAAGAAAAGGGCGGCGAACCACCAATGGCCCAGCACCGCGCACAGGATGGAGATGGCGATCAGTGGCACGCGCGCACCCTGCCACAGCAGGTACTGCTTTTCGCGGCTCTTCAGGTCCTGCTCGTGGGTCCGCGTGGCGTCGGTGATGAGGGCGCGCCGGGAGCGCCTCGGGCGGAGCCGGCGGCGGCGGGGCTGCTCCTCGTCCGGCTGGGCGTCGATCGTGTGCGGGTGCGGACCGGGCACGCCCGACTCGGGTTGGTGGAAGGTGTGGTCAGATCCGCTCATAACGCAAAGGGTAGCGGGGCATTGCAAATTCCGACCCACTTTGGGGCATGATGGAAGGCGTGAATACGACGACGAAGACTCTTGAGCGCCCCGACCTCCGGGAGGACACCTCGTCAACCACGGAGGACGGCAAGGAAAAGTTTTTCCACTACGTGCGGAAGGACCAAATCGTGGATTCCGCGATCTCTGGGAAGCAGGTTGTCGCGCTCTGCGGAAAGAAGTTCTCTGTAAAGAAGCAGGCCAAGCCGGGGTCCCCGGTCTGCGCCGATTGCCAGCGGATTTATGAGGGGCTGCGCCGAAAGTGACAGCGTCGACACCAGGGCCTCAGCTCCGTAAATGGCAGCAAGAGGCCCTTGATTCGTTTCTGCGTACAAAACCGCGCGACTTCATGGCCGTGGCAACGCCGGGAGCGGGAAAGACGACGTTCGCGCTGACGCTGGCGAGCACCCTCCTGGCCGACCGCACGGTGCAGCGGCTCATTGTGGTTGTGCCGACGGAGCACCTGAAGCACCAGTGGTCCGAGTCGGCCAAGCGCTTCGGGTTGTCGCTGGACCCCAACTTCACCAACTCGTCCGCGGTGAACCCCTCCTACGACGGCATCGTGGTCACCTACGCGCAGGTGGGTATGCACCCGTTCAAGCACCACGCAGTCGCGTCGGCGCGGCGCAGCTTGGTCATCCTGGACGAGATCCACCACGCCGGCGACTCGAAGAGCTGGGGCGACGGCGTCTATGAGGCGTACAACGACGTAGAGCACCGACTCGCGCTCACCGGTACGCCGTTCCGCTCCGATGACTCGCAGATCCCATTCGTGCGCTACAACGAGGACGGCGAGGGGCACCTCGTCTCCGAGGCCGATTACACCTACGGCTACTCGCACGCGCTCAAGGACGGCGTGGTGCGCCCCGTCGTCTTCCTCGCCTACAGCGGGGAGACAGAATGGCGGGATTCCGCGGGCGAGGAATACTCAGCTCGCCTCGGTGAACCGCTCAACGCGGAGCAAACGGCACGCGCGTGGAAGACGGCACTGGACCCGAAGGGGGACTGGATCCGGCTCGTGCTGCAGGCCGCGCACACGCGCCTGACCAAGATCCGCGCCAACATGCCGGACGCGGGCGGCCTGGTCATCGCCACGAACAAAACTACGGCGCGCGCCTACGCCAAGATGCTCGAGGGGATCTCCAGCACGCCGGTCACAGTGGTGCTTTCCGACGAGCCTGGGTCCTCCGACCGCATCGAGGAGTTTTCGGCGTCCCGCGACGAGTGGATGGTGGCGGTGCGAATGGTCTCCGAGGGCGTCGATGTCCCGCGCCTCTCCGTCGGCGTGTACGCCACCTCCGCATCGACGCCACTGTTCTTTGCCCAGGCAATCGGCCGTTTCGTGCGCTCCCGCATGCCCGGCGAGTCCGCGTCCGTGTTCCTGCCGTCCGTGCCCGTGCTGTTGGGGCTGGCGGAGAACATGGAGGAGGAGCGTGACCACGTCCTGGGCAAGCCGCACCGCGAGCAGGGCTGGTCCGACGAGCTCATTGAGCAAGCCAACCGCCAGGAGAACGAGCCCGACGAGGGGCCGAGCTACGAGTCCATCGGTGCGTCCGCTGAGCTGGATTCGCTGATTTTCGACGGCTCCACCTACGGCACCGCGACCGCAGCTGGTTCCGCCGAGGAACAAGACTTCCTTGGGCTCCCGGGACTGCTGGACGCCGAACAGGTCAAGACCCTGCTGCGCAAGCGGCAGAGCGACCAGCTGGACGCCCGCGAGGCGGAGGAGAAGGCGCGGAAGGCCGCGGAGCGCGAAGCCGCAGAACGGGCGAAAACGCTGGGCGAGCCGGTCGCTGCTGGGCCCGGCGCCGCACCGTCCAAGTCTGGCTCCACCGGCGGCGGGGGCGAGACCGCTGCGGATGAGATCCCCAGGCTGCGCAAGGAGCTGAACACGCGCGTCTCCATCGTTGCGGGCAAGACGGGGCGTCCGCACGGCGCGATCCACACGGAGGCAAGGAAGGCGTGCGGCGGGCCGCCGACCGCACTGTGCAACGCCGAGCAGCTGCAGCAACGCATTGACTACTTGCGTGGCTGGTAGCGCAAAAGACCGGTAGTGTGGGCGAGTGCACGGCGACGAGTGAAGGAGACGACCATGACAGATCGTTATAACCCGAACCAGGAGGGTCCGTACAACCACCCCGAGGGGTTCTCGGACTACGGGCAGCACCCGCAGCCAGGTCAGCCACAGCCGGGCCAGCCGGGCCAGCAATGGCAGTACGGCGGCGGTGCCGCCTACGGTGGCGCGTACCCGCAGGGCGAGCCGTATGGGGTACAGAAAAATAACGGCATGGCGATTGCTGCCTTGATCGTGGGTATCCTCGCCATGCTTGCAATCATTACGATCGTCGGCGGGGTGTTCCTCGGTGTTATCGCGATTATCCTCGGCATTTTGGGGATCCGGAGCGCGAAGAAGATCGCCGGTCCGGGCGCGCGGAAGGGGATGGCCATCGCCGGCATCGTTCTCGGCGCGATCGCCTCGCTGCTCAGCGTGGTGTTTATGCTCATCGGTGTCGGACTCGTTTCCACCTTCGTCGGGGAGTGCGACCACTTGGTGGATGACACGGCCGCTTACGAAAAGTGCGTAGAAGATGTCGCGGAGCGCGAGTTTGGCTAATTCAGCCGTACATAAAGCGGTGCCCCGCCCGGAATCTTCCGGGCGGGGCACCGCTTTATCCGCGAAAGGCTAGTCCAGGTAGTCGCGCAGCACCTGGGAACGCGACGGGTGGCGCAGCTTGGACATTGTCTTCGATTCGATCTGGCGGATGCGTTCGCGGGTCACGCCGTAGACCTGGCCGATTTCGTCTAAAGTCCGCGGCATGCCGTCGGTAAGCCCGAAGCGCAGGCGTACCACGCCAGCTTCGCGCTCGGAGAGCGTGTGCAGCACGTCCTGGAGCTGGTCCTGCAGGAGGGTGAAGGACACGGCGTCGACGGCGACGACCGCCTCGGAATCCTCGATGAAGTCACCGAGCTGGCTATCGCCCTCGTCGCCAATCGTCTGGTCCAGGGAGATCGGCTCGCGCGCGTACTGCTGGATCTCCATCACCTTTTCTTCGGTGATGTCCATCTCCTTCGCCAGCTCGAGCGGGGTGGGCTCGCGGCCCAGGTCCTGCAGCAGCTCGCGCTGGATACGCCCGAGCTTGTTGATGACCTCCACCATGTGCACCGGGATACGAATGGTGCGGGCCTGGTCCGCCATCGCGCGGGTGATCGCCTGGCGGATCCACCACGTAGCGTACGTGGAGAACTTGTAGCCCTTGGAGTAGTCGAACTTCTCCACTGCACGGATCAAGCCGAGGTTGCCTTCCTGGATGAGGTCCAGGAACGCCATGCCGCGGCCGGTGTAGCGCTTGGCCAGCGAGACCACGAGGCGAAGGTTTGCCTCCAACAGGTGGTTCTTTGCCTTGCGGCCGTCGCGGGCCACCGCGCGAAGGTCGCGCTTGACCGCAGGCGTGAGCTTGGCATCCTTGTCGCCCTCAGCGGCGGCGCGCGCCATCTCGTCCAGGCGGTACTGGGCGTACAGGCCGGCCTCGATGCGCTTGGCCAAGGAGACCTCTTGCTCCGCGTCCAGCAGCGCGACCTTGCCGATCTGCTTGAGGTACGCGCGGACGGAGTCGGCGGACGCGGTCAGCTGCGCGTCCTTGCGCGCCTGACGCAGCGCCGCAGACTCCTCGATGTCCCAGACGGACGAAGAGTCTTCTTCCTCGTCGTCCGAGTCGTCGTCTTCGTCATCTTCGATGTCGTCGCCGTCCAGGTCGTCCTCGTCGATGTCCTCGGCGAGCTCGTCATCAAAGTCGGCGTCCTCGTCCGCGAGGTCGGGATCGTAATCTTCGTCGTCGCGGTCATCGACGGTATCGGCATCGTCGACAAGCGCATCGGTGCGCAGCTCGTCCTCGTCCACGCCCTCGGCGCCTGCGTGCGCAGCGGTCGCCTTCTTGGCCGCTGACTTCTTGGTGGTCTTCTTCGCAGTCTTGCGGGCCGTCTTCTTGGCCGTCTTCTTGGTGGCCTTCTTCCGAGCGGATTTCTTCGCCGTCTTCTTCGTGGCCTTCTTCCGAGCGGTCTTCTTTGCAGCCTTCTTGGCCGTCTTCTTCGCCGCCGGAGTTGCCGCGGCGTCGTTTGCACCGTTGCCTGCGCCACCGTCGGAGGATGCCTGTGCTGCATTCTCCACGGTGTTATTGCCTGATGCTTCGCTGGCTACCACGTACGCCCTTTCGCCGATTCGGTTTCTTCCACTGCGCGCAACCCTGCTTCCTGCGAGAATATTCGTATGCATATCCTGCCGGATTGCGCAATGGTTCCAATTCTAGAACGCCAATCCTAACAGGCCGCGCGCTGAATCTATTCCAGCACTCGCCATCGTGCCGCATCTTTCGCGCGCCGTGCGTGTCACGGAGCCGGAAAGGTGCGTCCCACGAGGGCAGGAGTGGTTGCTGTCCGGTGCCCACCGTACATGAGTCATGGATCTGTGGTTGGGCCTGACCAATCAATTACGGCGCAACGTGCTCGTTCGCCGCCATCGCCGCGCCGACAATGCCTGCTCGGTTGCGCAGACGCGCGGCGACCACCGGCACGTCCACCGTCAGGTTCGGGACCCACTTGTCCGCCTTACGGGAGATGCCGCCGCCGACCACAAACGCGGACGGGCTGAACAGGCGCTGGTACTCGTGCAGGACGGCGTCGACTCGCTTGGACCACTTCTTGTAGCTGAGTTCCTCGCGGTCCTTGGCGGCGGAGGAGGCGACATGCTCTGCTTCCTCTCCGGAGATGACCAGGTGGCCAAGCTCCGTGTTGGGGAAAAGGGTGCCGTCCATAAAGAAGGCGGACCCGATCCCGGTGCCGAAAGTCAGGAAGATGACGGCGCCCTCGCGGGCCTCGGGCTCCCCGTATGCGACTTCGGCGAGACCGGCGGCGTCGGCGTCGTTAAGCACCGCGATGTCCTCCGTGCCCAGGGCTGCGGAGAAGAGCTCGTGGACGTTAGTGCCAATCCAAGCTTCGTCGATATTGGCGGCGCTGCACGCGACCTGGTTACGGATAACGGACGGCAGGGTGATGCCGATCGGCCCATGCCAGTCGTGCGCGCGCACGATTTCCGCGACGGTGTCGGCCACGGCCTGGGGCGTCGCGGGCTTGGGCGTGGCAATCTTGACACGCTCGCCGACAAACTCGCCGGTATCCATGTCAACGATGGCACCTTTGATGCCCGAGCCGCCGACGTCCACGCCGAATCCGAGATGAGTTGCAGTCGTATCGCTCATACGGCACAGCTTACAAACGCGCGGCATAAATGGGGCGGTGCGAGTCGCGCTTCCGGGAAAGTCGGTGCACGATGGGGACTATGAGCACACCGACTTCCCCCAATGGCACCGCCAACACTCCCACCGCAGCTGAGTTGCGCGACCTGTGCGTTGAACTCGTGCAGGACGCGGCCGAGTTCGTGGCCAAGCAGCGCGACTTTCTGACCAGGCACGGTTCCGTGGAGATGGTCGCGCAGACTAAGACGTCCGAGGTGGACCCGGTCACGGCCGTGGACAAGGGGTGCGAGGAGCGCGTCGTGGGCAGGCTTTCGCAGCTGCGTCCCGGCGACGGCGTTATCGGCGAGGAGGGCGCGTCGAAGCCGAGCGAAACGGGCGTTGAATGGGTCATTGACCCCATCGACGGCACCGTGAATTTTATTTACGGGCTGCCCGCCTACGCGGTCTCCGTCGGCGTCGCCGTGCACGGCGAGCTCGTCGCTGGCGCGGTCGCTGATGTCGCCCGCGGCATCACCTATTTCGCCGCCCGCGGGCACGGGGCCTTCGTGCTTAGCGACGCCACCGCCCACCCCCTCCACACATCCCGGGCCTCCCGTCCCGCCACCGCTCTGGTGGAGACCGGCTTCTCCTACGACTCCGGGTGGCGCGGCCAGCAAGCGCAGATACTGACCACGCTCCTGCCGCAGGTGCGCGACATCCGCCGCATGGGCTCGGCGGCGTTGGACCTCTGCCGCGTTGCTGAGGGGAGCGCGGACGCCTACTACGAGCACGGCACGCACCCCTGGGATTACGCTGCCGGCGCGGTGATTGCCGCCGAGGCGGGAGCGGTGGTGCACCACCCGGGCTTGCGCGATCGCGGCGGTGACGGCGAATTGATGTACGCCTGCGCTCCGGGGCTCGCGGAATCGTTCCCGCGGCTGTTGGAGAAGGCGGGGGCGATGCGCGTCTTGGGAGCCGGCGCTTAGCAGCATCGCCCCTGGTCGGGGGCGAAAGTGACAGATCGAGCCATTTGCTTTAGTATTCCGCTCAAACGCGTCCTGGCAGGACCTGGCAGGACGCTCAAAACAATGCACCGCACCTTTTTACTTTTGCACGTTGAGCTGGAGGGAAGAACACCATGGCTACGGATTATGATGCGCCGCGTCGCCGACTCGAGGACGACGAGATTGAGACCGACTCGCTCGAAGGCCTGAAGGCCGCAGAAGTAGCCGGCAGCAGCATGGACGACGACGGCGAGATCGTCGAGCCAGTGGAAATCCCCGCGCAGGACCTGTCCGGTGAGGAGCTTAACGTAGAGGTCAAGCCCCGCCAGGACGACGAGTTCACCTGCGCCTCCTGCTTCCTGGTGCAAAAGAAGAAGCGCCTGGCGTACACGGCCGATGACGGCTCGAAGTACTGCCTGGACTGCGAGTAAGCCTTACGCAGCCCCGTCGGCAGGGGCTTTCTCGGAGACGAAGGCGGCGAGCAACGCCTCGGGGTGCTTCGAGGAGATGAGCCAGTAGGGGGTTGGGTCCTCTGGGTCGTTCAACACGATGAGCGCGTGCTCGGGGACCCACGCGTGGGAGACGAGGTACGCCGCCGGGTCGAGCTGGCGGCCGAGCGCGTTCTGCCGCGCGGAGCGGGGAACAACCATCGCGCGATCAACTGCGTCCGCGGGCAGGTTCGCCTCGCCGACGCGGAGCCAGCGCGAGCCGTCCGGGTCGCGCTCGACGGACACCGTGGTGTTGGACAGCCACGTGAGGAACCACGCGACGAGCGCGCCGATGACTACCAGCGGCACGATGAACCACCAGACGTTGCGGTTCAGCGCAAACTGGGCGGCAAGGAGTAACGTCAGGCCGATTCCGGCCGCCCACCAGTACCACGGCACCCACTGTCGTTCGCGGTAGAGCACCTCGGGCGCTGCGGCGCCGGTGGCGTGGGCAGTTGCATCGTTGGAGCGCGAGGTTTCAGACACGAATGCAACCTTAGTTCAGGGGATGGGTGACCTGTCCAATTCGCCGCATTGGCGTGTGCAGGCCGTACCGTAAGGTGGGCACCATGAGCGAGAACAACGAAAACACACAACTGGCTGGCGCGGTCCAGCTGCCCCCGATCCCGCTGAAACGGCTGGATAAGGAGCTGCCGCTTCCCAAACGCGCGCATACTGGGGATGCCGGCGCGGACCTGTACTCCGCCGAGACAATCACCCTGGAACCGGGACAGCGCGCACTCGTGGGCACGGGCGTGGCCCTCGCCCTGCCGCTCGGCACGGTAGGGCTGATCCACCCGCGCTCCGGGCTCGCTGCGAAGCACGGCTTAAGCATTGTGAATACGCCGGGGACTGTCGACGCCCAATACCGCGGTGAGCTCAAAGTGTGTCTGGTGAACACGGACCGCTCGGAGCCATTTACCGTCGAGCGCGGGATGCGCATTGCCCAACTCGTCGTCCAGCGCGTGGAGCTGGTTGACTTCGTCGAGGTCGATGCGCTCGACGAAACGGTACGCGGCGAGGGCGGTTACGGCTCGACCGGGACCAAATAGCACCAACCGTTGAAGGCCCCACCACCGCGCGCGCTAGAGGCGCGGCGCGCTATGGTCAAAGGGCACGACTTTAAAACGCGAAACCACCGCGAAGATTTCGCAGCAACGCCCAACCGGGCGCGAGGAGGACAGAAACTATGGCACTGTGGCCGTTTGGCAAGAAGAAGAACCGCAACAAGGCCGACAACGACGCGGCTGCCCAGCAGGTCCCCGAGCACACCGAGTCTGCCGAGCCCACCGATACTCCGGACGCCGCAGCAGCACAGGCAGAAGCAGCTGCGCCCGAAGCAGAGGAACCTGCGGTGGCGGCGGCACCCGCGGTGCAGGACGGCGGCCAGGCGGCTGGCACCGCACCGCTGACGGACTACGACCCGATCAACGGCAGTACCGGCCCCTTCGACGGCGACTCCGTCAACATCGAGGACTTTGATTTCTCTGACTTCTCCAGCGCCACGCTGAACCTGCACTCCATGCGCATCCCGTTCCCGAAGGAGGCGCAGGTGCAGGTGGAGATGGGTGAGCAGGGGCCGAAGATGGTCCACATTGTCACCCGCTACGGTCGCGTCACCCCGGTTGCCTTCGCGGCTCCGCGCAGCGGTGGTCTCTGGGACGACTCCGCCGAGGAGATTGCAGAGGGCATGCGCAACGAGGGCATGCCGGTCACCTTCGAGCAGGGGCCGTGGGGCAAAGAGATCGTTGGTCAGGGCACGAATGGTGTGATCCGCATCATCGGTGTGGAGGGTCCGCGTTGGCTCTACCGCGTCACCCTCGCCGCGCCGCAGGGCCGTGAGGACGACCTGGCAAAGCTGGGGCGCGAGATCGTAGCGCGATCCTTTGTGTATCGCGGCAACGACCCGGTCCTGGCCGGTAGCTCCCTCGATGTGATCCTGCCGAAGAAGATCGCAGAGCAGGTGCAGCAGGCGGTGCAGCAGCGTGCTCAGCAGGGCCAGAGCGCCGCTGCGGGCCAGAGTGCTCCGCAGAGTGGCAACCCGAACCTGCTCAGCGACGCGCTCAAGCAGATCATCGACCAGAACAACCAGTTCAACAAGGATAAGTAGTTTCCACGCATGGCAGACTCGGGAACCGGGGTACTTGAGGTAGGCGAGACCCTCGAGGTCTCCGTCCGCGCAATGGCGCACGGAGGGGAGGGAATCGCCGACGCGCCCGACGGACGTGTGGTGTTCGTCCGCGGCGCAATCCCCGGCGACCGCGTCGAAGCCCGGCCCACCAAGGTGAAAAAGCGGTGGGCGCGCGCAGACCCCGTCGAGGTCCTCGAGCCATCCCCGCAGCGCACCCGCCAGGTGTGCCAGGCTGCGGCGCACGGGGCCGGATGTTGCGACTTCGGTTTCGTGACAGCTCCCGCGCAGCGCGAGCTGAAGCGTGAGGTGCTCGTCGGCCAGCTGCGAACCCTGGCGAAGCGATCTGGGGTGCTCGACGGGTTCCAAGCCGACAGTGATCTTCAGGAAACCGCGCTCGCGCCCGAACACGGCTGGCGCACCCGCGCCCGGCTGGGCGTGGATAGCGAGGGCCGCGCCGGCCTGCGCAAGCTGCGTTCCACCGAGCTGGTAACCGAGTTCCCCTGTGCCCAGATGGTGCCCGGCCTGCTCGACGGCCTCGTCGGCCCCGGCGGTCGCCGCTTCACTCCGGGAGCCGAGGTCATCGCGGTGATCGATTCCACTGGAGCCCGGCACGTCGTGGAGACGGCAAAGGTGCAGCGCGGGCGCCGCGTGGAGACAATCGACACTGTCATCGAAGGCACCGGGATGGTCACCGAGCGTGTCGACGACCGCGAGTTCACCTTCCCAGCCACCGCCTTTTGGCAGGCGCACACCGCGGCACCGCAGGCGTACGCCGACATCGTTGCGCAGTGGGGCGAGGCTGCCAACGCTCCCGGTGCTGTTGGCTGGGATCTCTATGGCGGCGTCGGCATGTTCGCGCCCGCGATCAGTCGCGCGCTGGGTGGGGGCCGCGTCGAGACCGTGGACTACTCGCCGGCGGCGACCGGGACGCCGCAGCCGGGGCTTGCGGACCTGGATGTGCGGGTGCGGAATGCTCGGGTGGAGGTGAGCGTCGATAAGCTGCCCAGCCCAGCGCTCGTAGTGCTCGACCCGCCGCGATCCGGCGCGGGAGCCGAGGTCGTCGGCGCGGTGGCTCAGGCCGCGCCACCACGTGTCATCCACATCGGCTGCGATCCCGCAACACTCGCGCGCGATTTGGGCACCTGGGGCGAGCACGGGTACCGCGTCGAGCGCATGATGCTTATCGACGCCTTCCCGCTCACCCACCACTTCGAAACCGTCGTCCTCCTGACGCCCCGGGCGTGAGCGCTGCAAGGATAGGGCAGCGTGGCGGCACGGTGTAACATGGCGGGGAATACCGGCGAGACGAAGGAGAGCTTGACAACAGTGGGAATGCTCGAGGGAATCACATCGCCAACCGACGTGAAAAAGCTGTCGGTGGAGGAACTTGACGCGCTCGCGGAGGAGATCCGTGAGCTGCTGATTGCTAAGGTCTCCGCCACCGGCGGGCACCTCGGGCCGAACCTCGGTGTTGTCGAGCTCACGCTGGCGCTGCACTCTGTGTTCAACTCGCCGCAGGACCCGATCATTTTTGATACCTCGCACCAGTCCTACGTGCACAAGATTCTTACCGGCCGCGCCGACAAGTTTGACACGCTGCGTAAGCGAGGCGGGCTCTCCGGATACACCGACCGTGCTGAGTCGGAGCACGACTGGACGGAATCCTCGCACGCCAGCGCGTCGCTGTCCTACGCGGACGGCCTGTCCAAGGCCAAGGAGCTCAGCGGCAACGGCGACGACAAGGTGGTCGCCGTTGTGGGCGACGGCGCGCTCACCGGCGGCATGTGCTGGGAGGCGCTGAACAACATCGCGGCGGGCAACCGCAACGTGGTCATCGTGGTCAATGACAACGGGCGGTCCTACTCGCCAACCATCGGCGGCTTTGCAAACAACCTGTCCAAACTTCGCGACCAGCTCGTCGCGCTGCGGATGCAGCCGGGCTACGACGAAGTCATGGAGTCCGGCAAGAAGACCTTGAAGTCTATGGGCTGGGTCGGAGAGCGGACGTTCGAAGCGCTCCACGCGCTCAAGGCAGGCGTGAAGTACCAGGTGCTGCCCACGGAGATGTTCCCGGACCTGGGCATGAAGTACGTCGGCCCGGTGGAAGGCCATGACCTCAAGGCGCTGCTCAGCGCGTTCCACTACGCGCAGCGCTACGACGGCCCCCTGATCGTTCACGTGGTGACGGAGAAGGGCCACGGCTTCGCCCCGGCCGTGAACAATGAGGCGGACCAGATGCACTCCACCGGCGTGATTGATCCGGTCACCGGCGAGTCGCTGGCCAAGTCCGCGCCCGGCTGGACCTCCGTGTTTACCAAGGAACTGCTGCGTGCCGGCCACGAGCGCGACGACGTCGTGGCCATCACGGCGGCGATGGCGGGGCCGACCGGCCTGCAGCCGTTCGCCGAGGAGTTCCCGGATCGCTTCTTCGACGTGGGCATCGCGGAGCAGCACGCGATCACCTCCGCCGCTGGTCTCGCGCTCGGTGGGATGCACCCGGTGGTGGCCGTCTATTCCACCTTCCTCAACCGCGCCTTTGACCAGCTGCTGATGGACGCCGGCCTGCTGCACCTCCCCATCACGGTGGTCCTCGACCGCGCCGGCGTGACCGGCTCGGACGGTGCGAGCCACAACGGGGTGTGGGACTTCTCGGTGGCGTCGATAGTCCCGGGCATCCGCATCGCCGCGCCGCGCGACCCGGCACGGCTGCGCGAAGAATTCCACGAGGCGCTCGACGTTGACGACGGCCCCACCGTCGTCCGCTTCCCGAAGGGCAAGGTCGGCGCTGACATCGAGGCGAAGGAGCGCCGCGGTACGGTCGATGTGCTGCGCACCACGCTTGACCGCGACGACGACTCCGACGACTCCGTCCTCAACGTCCTCCTCGTCGCTGTCGGCACGTTCGCGGGCCCGGCGCTCGAGGTCGCGGACGCCCTCGCCGGCGACGGCATCAGCGTCACGGTCGTGGACCCGCGCTGGGTCGTTCCGGTCGCGCCGGAGCTCATCGATATGTCTGCCTCGGCGGACCTGGTGGTGGTGTACGAGGACGGGGTGATGCGCGGCGGCGTGGGTTCTGCCGTCGCGGAGGCGCTCCACGCCGCGGAGATTGATACGCCGCTGCGCCAGCTGGCATTCCCGTCCGTGTACCCCAAGCACGCGTCGCGTGATGAGGTACTGGCGGAGTACGGCCTGGATGCGGAGTCTGCGACCGAGCAAGTGCGCACATGGGCGCTTGACCTCGCAGACCGGGAGAACTAGCCGCTCCTACTCGTCGGCGGCGGAAAGCCCCGCGGCCGCGATGATCGGCGCGACGAGCTCGCACTGCCAGGGCCGCGCGCCGAGCTCACTGAGCTCCTGCTGAGCGCGCCGCACATCCCAGGGGTGCAGCGAGCGCGACGCCTTCCACACCGCTGCGCGCAGCAGCTTCGTGGTGGCGATCGTGCTCGCCTCCATGTTTAGCGCGTCGGCGAGGTCCGCTACCTCGTCCCGGGCGTCCTCGAGCGCCTCGCTGAGCGCGGGGTACTCGCGGCGCATGGTCGATTTGGAGGGAACATCCGTCGGCGCTGATTTCGGGCGGGTCGGCCACGTTGAGCGGTCCTGATCGCGCGCCTTCGCCATCACGTCCAAGCAGGCAGCGGCGAGGTCCTTGCGTCGGCGCGGGAACCCCGGGACGGCCATGACGTCGCGGATGGTGGTCGGCTGGGCGAGTGCGATGTCGACAAGCACGCGGCTCTGCAGAATGTTGGACGGAGAGCGGTCGGAGCGCTTTGCCTGTGCCTCGCGCGCAGTCCACAGCGCCCTGGCAAGCTGCATGCTGAGCGCGCTGCTGATCCGCGAGGCTCCTTTCAGGTCGCGCCAGGAGCCGGTGCCCGTGCGGGGCGAGGACGAGGTGTCCAGGATGTACGCAAACTCTTGCTCTGCAAACTCGAGCTTGCCGGTTTGTGCGAGCTCCTCGGCGAGCCCGTCGGCCAAATCGGTGAGGTAGGCCACGTCGAGCGCCGCGTAGTCCTGCCACTCCCGGAGCAGCGGCACCTTGGACCAGTCTTCGCGCCCGTGGCCCTTCTCCAGCACCACGCCGCAGATGCGCTCGACCATGTTGGCCAGGTTGGGGCGCTGGTATCCGGCGATGCGTGCGGCAACCTCGGTGTCAAACAGGCTGCCGGCGCGCAGGCCCAGCTCGGACAGGCAGGGCAAGTCGCTCGCGGCGGCGTGGAGGATCCAGGTCTCGCCGTTCAGCACAGGCGAGAGGGCGCGGGTGGCGTCGTCGCGGTGCCCCTCGGGCGCAATGAGAAACGTGCCGGCGTCTTCGCGCTGCACCTGGATAAGGAATGCTCGGTCGCCGTAGCGAAACGTCGAGGCCCGCTCGGTGTCGACGGCGAACGGCCCGCGGCCTGCCGCCAGCGCCTCGGCCGCCTCCTGGAAGCCGGTGGGCGTATCGACGAGCCTGTAATTCACCTTTTCACACACGGGGCGAACTACTTGCGTGCACCCAGCGCGGTGACACCCTCCGGCGGCAGGCCCGCGACGTGCGCGAGCACCTTGGCAAACGCATCGACGTGGCCCGAGAGGTCGATGCCCTCGGCGGTCCAGGAGGCGCGCATCTCCAGCTGGTAGGCGCGCGGCGGGCCGCCGATCTCGCCAAAGCGGACGGAGGCCGTTGAGGTGACGGTGCCTCCGAGGTAGGTGTAGCCCGCGCCGGCTTCGGCGAGGGACTCGTTGAGCCACTGCCACGCAACGTCCGGAAGCAGCGGGTCGGACGCGACCGCGTCGTCCATGTCGGCCTGGATGTAGGCCACGAGGCGCATGGACCCCTCCCACGCCTCCTCGGCGTCCGGGGAGTGCAGCAGGATGAGGCGGCCGAAGGCGTCGCCCTCGCTGTCTGTGGGGACGGTGCCGGGCTCGTCGCCGGAGCGGTCGACCTCAAGCCCGACGGCGTGGCTGAATGGCGCGGGCCGCTGGGGTGGTCGGATGGTGCCGAGGGTGACTTCCGGCCGCAGCTTCGCAGCGTGCATAGACTCCACCGCAGCAGAGAAATCTGCGGGCAGGGAGGCGGTGTCGCTGTGCGAGGCGGGTGTGCCGTCGCCCGTGTTGGAGGGGGTGTCCGAATTCATCACAGGGTTCAACGTAGCTACCGTAGCGGCCCACGGGTGGGAGGCGCGCCGAACGCCGGGGCGCGTGCCGACGGCGCGTAGACTGTCCCTACGACTTTCGGTTGATTTGGCCCGCCCGGGCCGAAGGAAGGATACAAACCTATGGCCAAGCTTGATTTCGACGCACTGAACTCCGTCCAGCGCTACCTCCAGTTCGCGGTGTTCCGCGCCATCCCCGGTGCTCTCGGCTCCGAGCGCGAGGAGCTGACCGCGGAAGCGAAGCGCTTCTTCGCGGACCTTGAGACGGAGGGCAAGGTCGTCGTACGCGGGATCTACGACAACACGGGCATCCGCGCCGACGCCGACTTCATGATCTGGTGGCACGCCGAGGAGTTTGAGTACCTGCAGAAGGCGCTGGCAGATTTCCGACGCACCACCGCCCTCGGCCAGCTGCTCGAGGTCTCGTGGCTGGGCAACGGCCTGCACCGCCCGGCTGAGTTCAACAAATCCCACCTGCCGAGCTTCATCATGGGCGAGGAGGCAGAGGCCTGGATCACCGTGTATCCGTTCGTGCGCTCCTATGACTGGTACATCATGGACCCGCAGGAGCGCCGCCGCATCCTGGCCAACCACGGCAAAGCCGCGCGTGACTTCGCCGATGTCCGCGCGAACACGGTTGAGGCGTTCACGCTTGGCGACTACGAGTGGATGCTCGCCTTCGAGGCGCCCAGCCTGGAGCGCATCGAGGACCTCATGCACAAGATGCGCTACACCGAGGCGCGCCTTCACGTGCGCGAGGAGATCCCGTTCCAGACGGGTCGCCGCGTCGCGGACATTGGCGAGATCATCAAGATTCTGCCCTAAGCAGAGCACGCTTGTCGACGCCCCGTTGCAGACGCCGCGGTCCACGTGGCGTCGAGAAGCGTTTTACTTGCGCTCGTCGAGCGTCATCGAGATGGAGTTGATGCAGTAGCGCAGGTCGGTGGGGGTGTCAAAGCCTTCGCCGGCGAAGACGTGGCCGAGGTGGGACTCGCAGTTGGCGCAGAGCACCTCGGTGCGGACCATGCCGTGCGAGCGGTCCTCGCGCTCGATGATCGCATCACCCGCGAGCGGGCTGAAGAACGCCGGCCAGCCGCAGTGCGCGTCGAACTTCTCGGTGGAGCGGAACAGCTCCGCGCCGCAGGCACGGCAACGGTAGACGCCCTCGGTGGTGGTGTTGGTGTACTCGCCGACGCCCGCGGGCTCGGTGCCGGCCTGGCGCAGGACGTAGAACTCCTCGGGGGAGAGTTTTGCCTTCCAATCGTCCTCAGTGAAAGCGCTGTAATCGTTGCTGTTTTCAGTCATGCTGTGCCTCCTGTGCCTCCGGTGTCTTGCCCGGCTCGTGTAGCTCCTGTGCCGGTGCTGCTGGCAGACTACGCGTTAGCACTGAGATTACCCAAGCGGCGATTGCCACGATGAAGATTGCCCAACCCGCGGTGGGCAGAAATGTGTTGAGCCACCGGCCGACCGGCCCGATGACGGTGCTGTTGAACTGGAGCGGGCTGACGCACAGAAGCAGGCCCGCCCACGGCGCGGCGATGTGGAATGGGCTGGCGCGGTGCAGCGCCGTAAACGCTGCGGGGAAGAGCATCATTGAGTAGTACGCCTGGCCGAGCGAGCTGAGCAGGCACACCCCGGCGAGGAGCACGGCGGTGGAACACGTGAGCCAGAGCCATTCGTCGCTAAAACGCCAGCGCGCAAGGCCCAGGACTGCGGCCGCGACGGCCGCGCCGAGCACGACGAAGAGGAGACCGTGCGCCCAGGCGGGCATGCCGAAGTAAACAGCGAAGCCCGCGAGCGAAGAGTTTGCGTAGTCGCGCGTGATGCCCAGGTACGGCACGAGCTTGGTCAGATAGTCGTCGGCGCCTGGAGTGAGCGGCCAGGCCACCACATTCAGGAGGGCTGGCACCGCGATTCCTGCGGCCACGGCCCCGAAACGCAGCTGCATGAGCGGCAGCACGAGAAGGGGGGCGAACATAGGCTTGATCAGGATGGCCAGGCCGAGGACGACCCCAGCGATGAGGAAGCGGTGGGCGCGGTAGCTGGCCAGGAATGCGGTGAGCACCAACAGGAGGATGCCGTTGATGTTGGAAAAGACCAGCGTGTTGGTCACCGACTCCGTCGCAAACGCCGCCGCGAGCGCGACGGGGAACACGGGTCCGGTGAGCCGGCCACCCGCAAGACGGGCGCACCAGGCGAGCGCACCGATGATCGCGAGCGCGTTAGCCAGAATGAACCAGGGGCGCACGGTGTCTGGCGAGTCCGCCAATCCGAGCGGGGAGAGCAGGAGCGTCGCACCAGGGTTGTACAGGTAATGCGGGTCCACGTAGTGGTAGACCTCGTTGTAGACCGGGACCCGCTGGATGAAGCGGTGTGTCGCCGCCCACACGGTGGTGAAGTCGTCGGTGGGTGAGCCCTCGCGGGCGAGCACGACAAGCCGGTGCACGATGAGCAGGATGGCCAGCGGCCACGCGGCGGCCGTTACAGCGCGGGCGGAGGGGGAGTGAAGGTCCCCGGTGCTGCTGCGCGGCGCGGCGGCTGCGGGTGGGCGCGCCGCGGGCGAGGTCCACAGCGCGTTGATCCGCTGCTGCCAGCTGGGGGAGGGGCGAAGCGTGGTAGTCACGCGATTTACCGTACCGAACCGGGTGCGCGTTTCCGGTATCGCCGGTGCGGCTATTGGTCTGCGCGACGGTAGCGGCAAAACATGACGGAATCGTCGCTCGTGTGCACGTCTTCCAGGGCGAGACGCGCGTTGTAGTTGCCGCCGGCGCCGAAGAGCGTGGTTTCGACGTTGCCGTGGACGAGCGGGTCGATGGTGAGGTGGAGGACGTCGCCGAGACCGGCCGCGAGGAGGGTTCCGTACAGCCCCGGTCCGCCCTCGCAGGTGATGCGGTTGAATCCGTGGGTGTGGAGGGCGTCGATGATGGCGTGTGCGGAGCCGTCGCCGGTGGAGATGAGCTGCGCGTTGGCGTCGAGAAGCTTCTGGCGCGCGCTGGCGAGGCCTGGATCGTCGAGGGAGGCCTGCGGCGCGAGGAAGACCGGCGGCACTTCGGTGTCGGTGAATAGCTGCGAGGACGGGTCAAAGTCGAAGGATTTTGTGAGCACCGCGATAGGTGGGACGGGGGCTTGGCCGCGGGCGACCCGCTTGTCTCGCTCGGACTCGCTGCACTTGGCGCCGGAGTAGGTTTCGGCGCGGGCCGTGCCGGCGCCGACGAGGACGACGTCGGACCATGCGCGGACCGTGGTGAGGAGGGCCGCATCGATGTCGTTACCGAGCGATTCGGAGGTGCCTTCGACGGCGGCGGCGCCGGACAGTGACATTACTGCGATCAGCCTCAGCTCGCGCTCGGCGGGTGGGAGCGTGGGGCCTAGCAGGTCGGCGGTGGTGAACGGTGTCTGCTTCATGCATGCCAGCATAAAGAAGCAGGGGCACATGCAAAAACACCGCCGGGGAAGAACCCGACGGTGTTGCGTGGAGCGGATGACGAGACTCGAACTCGCGACCCTCACCTTGGCAAGGTGATGCGCTACCAACTGCGCTACATCCGCGGGGCAAGCGTGAGCTTGCCACAAGCCTTCTTGCGAAGACTTTGTGCGCGATACTGGGATCGAACCAGTGACCCCTACCGTGTCGAGGTAGTGCTCTACCGCTGAGCTAATCGCGCGGGCTGTTTCCAGCTTGGAGGTGGATACGGGAATCGAACCCGTGTACACGGTTTTGCAGACCGTTGCCTAACCACTCGACCAATCCACCGTGGAGCTTCCTCCAAAGTACCCGTATGTACTTGGAGCGGATGACGAGACTCGAACTCGCGACCCTCACCTTGGCAAGGTGATGCGCTACCAACTGCGCTACATCCGCATGGCAAACATGAGCTTGCCCCGAGTCTTGCTATGAAGACTCTGTGCGCGATACTGGGATCGAACCAGTGACCCCTACCGTGTCGAGGTAGTGCTCTACCGCTGAGCTAATCGCGCTCATCCCTTACGGGATTGGAGCGGATGACGAGACTCGAACTCGCGACCCTCACCTTGGCAAGGTGATGCGCTACCAACTGCGCTACATCCGCACGCACCCTTGAGCCTGTCAACATGGTGACCAGCACTGCGTGGTGCGAGATAAAACATTAACCGGTTGGTAATCATAGTCCAAATCGTGAGGTCACGCCCCGATTTCCGATCCCGCCGAGGCGATCTCTGAGTTACATCGCTGTCGTTTGGTGTGCCCGCCCCTTCGCTTATCGACGCTACCGCTATCCCCACACTTCCGTGAGGGGGATAGGCGTGCTGAAGTGTGTTGTGTCCTGCGGATTCGTGGAATCGCGGGGTGGCGTTGTAAAGTATCAACTCGTTCGGTCCTATGGCTCAGTGGAAGAGCGTTCCGTTCACACCGGAAAGGTCGCTGGTTCGATCCCAGCTAGGACCACGAGACAAACCGCCAGGTAACTGGCGGGTTTTCCATTTTTTATACGTGGTACTGCGGTTGCCGTGGTACCTACGTGGTACCTCTGCGAGCCAGGGGGTTGTGTGGAGGAGTGGCAATCGCGGGTTAAGCGACAAAATGTGTGCTTTTCTCGGCGTCGTACACCCAGTCGGATCGCGCCTACACACCCGGCGCCTCGGCTGAGTAGTGAATGGTGAAGTCAGCAGTGAATGTCGCCAACTGGGCATGGTGATCTGCTGGGAGAGTTACAGTTGGCGTGCCGCTCCGATATCCGAGTGCGCTTTGCGGGACTAGGCAGACATGCCCCCGCGAGATAGGTAATGGTGCTCATCTCCTAGTCAAAGGAGTTGGGTTTTCATGCCTAATTTATCTTCCGTGGGCTCTACGCACGACGAGCTGCGAGCGCTAACTAAGCAAGATATAGCCGATCGCCTCCAAATCAGCATTCGGTCTGTTGAGCGCCTTATCGAGCAAGGCGAACTGAAAACAGTACGCCCACCTAAGCGCGGTGTGCCCGTGCGCATTCCTGTGGGATCGCTTCGTGCTTACCTCTACGGGGCGGTGTAGTGCGGTGACAAATATCACACCTAGCGATGGTCTGTGGTTCGGGGGGGGGGATCGTGTACCATGAATCACGCCGTGAATCTCACTGAGTAAGGATTTTCATTCATGATCACCTTGAAGCGACCCTTGATTTTGGCGCCAATGGCAGGGGGGCCTTCTACTCCTGAACTTTGTGTCGCGGTAACGAATGCCGGCGGTTTGGGAAATATTGCTGCAGGTTACTTAACTCCAGAAAAGCTGATATCGGCAATTCAACAGGTTGAAAGTGAAGCGGACGGCCCGTACGGGATAAATATATTCTGCCCGCCTCCGGATCGAGAGCGTTCTTCTAAGGATCAAGACCTATGGAAGCGGTACCGCGTCTTACTCGAAAAGGATCCCCAGATACTTGCGGAGTTACCTGATCAACCCTTTACGGGGGACGACTTTTATCGGGAAAAGATAGACATTGCTTTAAGCTCGCAGGCTCAAGTAGTTTCTTTTACGTTTGGCTACCCTAATGAAACGTTGATCCATGAGTTTCAAGAAGCGGGGAAAAGTGTTGTTTTAAATGCGACAACGCCTCATGAGATCGACTTTCTTGCATCCACCTCGTGTGACGCTATATGTGTTCAGGGGGCAGGAGCTGGAGGCCATCGAGCGACTGTGCTCTCTACCGAGAGTGAGGGATCGACTCATTCTACTTCTGAACTGCTGGAATATGCCTTATCTAAAGTAAGTAAGCCTGTTATTGCTGCAGGTGGTATCGCGACTGCAAAAGAAGCCCTCGCACTCCTTCGCCGGGGTGCATGGGCCATACAGGTAGGCACCCATTTTCTTCTCGCAGATGAGGCGGGGACGAAACAGACCCACAAGATTGCTCTGAAAGAGTTACGCGGTCGACCGACCACCCTTACTAAGGCGTTCACCGGAAGACCGGCTCGCACCATCACCAATACTTTTACTGAAAAGTACTCCCAGTCCGCTCCGTCGATGTATCCGGAACTTCACCATTTGACTTCAGAGTTAAGAGCAAATGCTAATTCCGCTGGCGATGTAGAAAGCCTTAACCTTTGGGCGGGAGTGAACTACGGGTGCGCCCATTCGGCACCCGCGGCCGATATTGTTGATGAGCTGACCCCATATTCTACTTCTCTAGGCGTCGGTCGAGCCGTTCCTCTGGCTGCCCAGGTAGCTGTTGTGGGCGGGGGGCCGAGAGGGCTGGCGGTCATCGAAAGAACCCTGGACCGGTTGGCGCACAGTAATGATCGAGAAGAAACACCCGTACTGGTCTGGTTTGATGATTCATCCTTCGGATCCGGCAAGGTGTGGAATCCTTATCAGACCCCTGCTCTCCTCATGAATACTGTGGCATCTCAGCTCAGTGGTTTCCCTGATTCCAGCGCCGGTATCGAGGGGAGGTATCTCGAAGGTCCCACATTTTACGAATGGCTGAAATCTGAGAATGCCTCTGCCTTCCTACACTCAGATCCTGTCCTTTTGGAAGAGGCTCTGCAAACGGGGCCAGACACCTATACATCCAGGGCTCTCTATGGTGCTTATCTTCACTGGGCAGCTTCTCAGGTAGTTACTGCCTATCGAGATTATGTAGATATTCACTTAGTGCCCACGCGAGTGCTATCTATTTCCGATCAAGAGGGAGCATACGCTCTCATGGACTCTGATGGGCACACAGTAGTGGTCAAAAATGTTGTGTTGGCGGCTGGAATGCCGGCTGCAGTAGAAGGAGCAAAAATCGGCCAGGGCATTGCACGAGAGGAAAACAATGGGGAAGCCTGAAGGAGACGCTCACTCCGCTGCGACTGAAACTACCCACCGGGATGCTCTTTTGGTGTCGCGTGGTACCGCCGGCCTAGCAGTAGCCATGGGCTTGGGTAGATTCTTTTATACCCCCATTTTGCCTTTGATGGTAGGTTCCCTGGGTTGGTCGGGACAGTCCAGCGCGTGGATCGCCACCTCCAACTACGCCGGGTATTTTGCGGGTTCTTTGGCGGCCTCCCGAGGGTGGGTGCCGATTTCTAGAAGGTTACACAGGGCAGCCCTTGTGTTGACGACAGTGCTTCTGGCGGCGGTTGCTTTCTCTGGCTCACCGTGGTGGCAAATAGCGGTCCGCTTTTTTGCTGGTGCCATCTCAGCTCTAGTTTTCGTCTCGGTGACGCAGAATATTCCCGTGGTCAAACGCCGAGCCCATGATGGTGGAATAATTTACGCTGGGGTTGGGTTAGGCATTCTCATCTCCGGAGGAATTGTCCTCATGGGGGGAAGCGTTATCTCATGGCGGGCACTGTGGCTTATCTGCGCAGCAGTGAGTGCAGCACTTTCGCTTCTTGCATGGAATTGGCCAATACGTGAGAATCGCTCCGATTCTTCTACTCGGCCACGAAGTGACCAAGGACAGGAATCTTCGCTTGAACCATTGCGGTGGTTATCTGCTGGATATCTCTTCCAAGGCGCAGGCTACATCATCATCGGTACATATCTGGTGGTTCTAGCGCAGCCGGTTTTCGGGCAAACAGCCGCCGCCTCGACGTGGCTGGTAGCTGGATGCGCCACCGCTCCATCCCCGTTGTTTTGGTCGTATGCGGCAAACCGGGTGGGAACCTTCAAAGCGCTTGCTGGATGCTATTTCCTGCAGGTTACTGGTGCTGTCGTGGCAGTCTTCAGCTCTGGGCCCGGTCTTTTGTTTGTGTCGGCGTTTTTGTTCGGAGCTACCTTCATGGGGGTAACGATGCTGACTATTGAAGCGGGTCTCAAAGCGGGGAGCCCAGTTGCGGCGGCTTCCCTGACGACATGGTACAGCTTGGGGCAAATTATGGGCCCTGCGGTTATCGCTGTGGTGTTTAGTAACTCAACTACCTTGAGTTTCGCAGTGGCGGCTGGTTCATTGATTGTCGGGATGTTTTTCACGCTGCGCGGCGCCCACCTTACTGTTTCCGGCACCGGTAGAAAGCAGGGGTGAAAATGGATAGCACAGAGCATGCCGATTTTCTTCACGTGAGGTTTTATCTAACTGTCTAACGGCAGGGGAACCGTATAATTGCGAGCCTTTCAGCTTCTCTTTGAGGCTGGTGGCTAAGCTTAGAAGTTCATCTGGGTTATCTTCGGATCGCTGTTGAGACAGATTTCGTTGTGCTGCGCGTACGAACTTGGCGAGTATGCCGGCGTCGCGGGCCAGTGGGGAAGTGGCAGGCAACTCCGCTTGTATTACCTGCAGGTGCTTGGCGGCACTGTTGGCGCGGCACTGTTGGCGGGGTCAAGTGCGTACTCGCAGTCTCCACCTGGTGTTGTTGCAAAGTTGGGCGGAGAGCAGCGAAGACTCAGTTTCTCATTCCCTGATGGCCGCTGCGTATGGGCGTTGTTAGGCCGTCTCGAAGACCCGGTTGACGATCACCGCGTCCGGGTTCGGTTGCCCGTAGGCAAACATCGTGCCTTGCCCTTTCTGCAATGAGTGCATCGCCTCCATCCCTTTCAACGTCCGATATGCAGATGTCCGGTTCTTAAACGCGCCTTTCGGCCCGAGGATCCGCTTCAGCCGACCATGGTCGCCTTCCAGGATGTTGTTGAGGTATTTCACCTGCCGGTGTTCCACTGTTGGCGGGCAGATTCCTCTGACTTCAACTCGGCGATTGCCCTGGCTAGGGAGGGTGCTTTATCAGTGTTGATCACTCTGGGATACCCGGCTGACGCATTGGATCTGACGGCCTTGGCCAGGAAACGCTTCGCTGCGGCCACGTTCTGCTTCGGAGTGAAGCGTCTGCTCAGTCAGGCGCAGCTGAAGCGTGAACAACTGCTTCAAGAGGCACAAGAGATGCGCGATCAGGCCGTTGCCGAGGCGAGGCGTGCGCGCGATGCTGCTCTGGAAAAGGGCTGGCAGGGGGGATTTGGTCAGGCCTCTCAAGCGGTCGACGAGATCGTTGACGAGTTCCGTAACGACTTGGTTTCTGATCGCCTCCGGGAGCGTTACCAGTCGGTGAGTATGAAGATTCGCAAACGCCAGCAGTCTTCGCCACATCAGCAGGTCCGGCCTAGCTTTCAGCCGGATCTGTAGAATGACAATCGAGTATTTAGGAGAAAATATGGCTAACGAAAATCTGCGGCAACCCCACAATTATTCAGCGGGTGTCTACAATGAAGCCGAGAAGACAAGGGCTTCGACCATTCCTGTTGAGAAAGGGTACCTAGAGTTGGAAGACGATAAAAACGTAGAGAACTTTGTGGACTGCCGTGAAATCCGTACGGTTTTCAAACCAACTTGGGTGAGCTGGTGGTTCCACAAGATTTTTACGTTCCCGCGCGTTGAGTGCGATGGGGTCGTAAGCAATTGTCACTGGGGAAGAGACAAAGCGTTAGTGAGGGATGGTGGGACGGTTACGGTTGGATTTAGTTATCGTATTTTCCATGATACGAAAATTAGATGTAAGAGCTCCCCTATCGAGGTTTCCCCTTCACATGCTGAGTTAGAAGCCAAGACAGCCATAATTAACAACTCCCCGATGACTGCCGTGCTCTACTAGCATTCGTCTCGAGCCCATCGATGGTTCGGGCGCGTACTTCCCCACGACGTTGTGAACGCGTTGCATAGGAAAATTCCCGCACCGTTATGGTGCGGGAATTTTCCTATGCGTAGGCGTTGTGGATCCAAACGTGCCCGCTGTGGGCTGCAGGGTGGACATGGAAGTCCATCTCGTAATCGCTGGCCCACTGCTCAAAATTGAAGTAACGCGCTTGTTCTTCTGTCATGCCGTCGGTGACTCCGAGTTCTTGGAATTGCTGCCAGGCGAAGTCGCTGAAGTCTGCCCATTCTCCCCGCCATGCAATGCGGAATTCCTCGGCATCTGGTGGCGTGGTGGTTTAGTGGAGTACGTCGGTACACCAGCGCAGGTATGGTTCCCACTGGCTGTCTTCGAGTTCTTCATAACGCTCGCCCCATGCGACAGCGTCGTGCGGTGCGATTTCTCCACTCATGGGTAAGCAGTCGTGATCGAAGCACCACAGCTCGTCGTGACTGGCATTGTTGCGATACGCTGCCAGCTCCGGGTGTTTGTGCACCGTGGCTTGGTCAACTTCATCGGCATCAACCGCGTCAACCCAATCGCCGACCAGGCGACCTTCGTTGTAACAAGCAAGGCATCCAATCCATACTTAGGGTTTATTAGCGCTTGTAAGCCTTTGGGTGGGTGAAATGGACATGTGAAGCGTCCTGGGTTTGGTTCCGCTTCTTTTACGGCCCTGTGTTGATGGGCTCGGTGAGATAGTACTCGGTTTCTACTTCTTGTGGGGTGGCGTAGCCCAATGCTTCGTGAAGACGTTTGGTGTTCCACCAGTGCACCCACCGCAGGGTGGCTAGCTCGACTTCTCCTACTGATGTCCACGGGCCTTGAGGATGGATAAGTTCAGCCTTGTAGAGACCGTTAACAGTCTCGGCCAGCGCGTTGTCATAGGAATCTCCGACTGTGCCGACACTCGGCCGGATCTCGGCTTCGGCCAGTGCGGTGGAGTACTTCAGTGACACGTACTGACTTCCCCGGTCACTGTGGTGTATCAGCTGGTCGCCGTGGATTCGACCGGCAGTCGTTAATGCATGTTCCAGTGCCTCCATCGGCAGCGCATCGGTGCGCATCGTAGATCGGGTGGCAACACCGACTATTTTGCGGCTGTAGACGTCAATGACAAACGCGGTGTAGGCGAATCCTGACAGGGTGCGAACGTAGGTAATGTCGGCGACCCAAAGTCGCCCAGGTGCTGTGGCCCGGAAGTTTCGCTGCACAAGATCCGGACGATGATCCGGCACCTTAGGGCTGATCGTGGTCGCCGGGGTGCGTCCACGTCGTCGACCAGACACACCTGCAAGTTTCATCAGGCGTGCGGTCTTGTCGCGGCCGATATGAAAGCCCTCACGGTTCATCGCGTGCCACATTTTTCGGATGCCGTAGACCGAGAAGTTTTCCGCATGGACGCGCTGAATCTCTGGGATAAGCAGGCTATCGCTTAAGGCCCTTGCACTGGGAACACGTGTGGTGGCTTTGCGGTAGCCGCGGGAGGTGATGAATCCACGGTCTGCTTGTTTCAGAACACGGCAGATGGCCTCGACCCCAAATTGCTCCT
>NZ_CAMPQC010000024.1:0-33817 GCF_946902955.1 Corynebacterium sp. Marseille-P8863
CAGGACTCCAGACGGACCATCTCTAGGACTTGATGGACCGCCTTCTCCTTGAATTCGGCGGAATACTTTCTGGGCATAGTGCCAATCCTTCCTTAGCAGAGGTAGGAACTAAACCCAGGACGCTTCACGGTTGGGTTGGGAAGAAAGGTAATCTACCACCATGCCTAGGTACTCCGAACAGTTCAAGTACAGGCGCACCGCCCGCTGGCGGGTCTCCTGGTCGTAGGGGCTGATAGCCATGATGTTCCTCCTGTGTTACATCATGCCCTCTCACCAACTCAGGCCGGTTCACTGTTGACCTGTTCATATTCTGGACGCCTGTAATACACCGCTCTAACAGTGTTAGTCCCGGTCATCCAATTGGCTAAAGCAGGATCGACACTCCCCACTAGAGCAAAAGCATCTTTCACCCAAGCGCAAAGGCTTCCTTCCCATTCACGCCCGATGCTACTAAGTATGGGTCAATGCGGATACCGATGCACCTTCCTGTGCTCGAACCAAGCCCAAATCAAAGAAGCCAAGAACAACAGTGGCGTAACCCACGCCAGACGATGCCACCAATGTGTTCCAAAGTATGATTCATCAGCACTTAGTCCTGCTAGATAATTGATTACAAGCGTTGCGATGAACAGCACTACAACGACAGTAACGCTCCACCAGTAGGCTGCGCTTTTCTGTTTACGCATCAATGCCACCTTCCTCAAGACATGTTTGCTGTTTTAGCACGGGTTTCTGTGGCTAGTCGTCTCCACCCACCCCAGATTACATCGTTCTGCTATTGTTCTAGGAAGTCCAACATCAGGGTGCCAATCCTCCAAGTTTCAACTAGGCTTAACTCGGACGACTTGAGATAGCGGGTGACACACAACCGGTATCCGCAACCCCCTTGGATTTTGCTTCATTCCAACCTGCAGTTTCAGGGATTGGTGACTGCATTGCCCTTCCCAAGACCGTAGGAAAGACCATGTATCGCGTACCTTCGGGCTGTCCTACAATGTCCACACGGTCGATTAGGGACAGACCAAAAGTAGCCTTGATTGGTTCATCATTACTTTCGGCGGCTGCACGCTCCGCAACGTGGTTGGAGGGAAGAACAACGACCGTCACCACAGTGTCTTTGACCTCAAATTCAAGGCCAGCTGGTGTGACTGCGTAGAGCCCCACTTCACCGCCAGGTTTTACTACTTCAAGGAAGTTGGAATCGCCCAGCAATTTAACTTTGGTTCCGGCTGGCCCCTCAATGCGAAAGCTATCCCCCCACCTTCAGTTGCGCCTCTGTTTCGCCACCACTGGAATCGGTGTTAGCTCCAATCACTGACACATCGCTCCCCTCTACGGGAACGTACTTGTTTACCTCATCTGCGGAAGCCTGCATTGAAAATGTCGAAATCAGCGCAAACAATGCCGTGGCGCTCACGCACGCCAACCTTTCTTGAACATGGTGAACCCTTTTCCAGAATTCCAAGATGCCCGGCTCGTCATCGGCTTACCTCAAGCCTACGACGAATGAAAAATGCAGTCAATAACCATTTGCGGTGCTGTTGCAAAGTTGGGCGGAGAGCAGCGAAGACTCAGTTTCTCATTCCCTGATGGCCGCTGCGTGTGGGCGTTCTCAGGCCGTCTCGAAGACCCGGTTGACGATCACCGCGTCCGGGTTCGGTTGCCCGTAGGCAAACATCGCGCCTTGCCCTTTCCGCAATGAGTGCATCGCCTCCATCCCTTTCAACGTCCGATATGCAGATGTCCGGTTCTTAAACGCGCCTTTCGTGTTGCGCGCGTGCATTTAGTAACACCGTGGTGAGTATCGAGTAGCGCGATGGTGAGTATCGAGTAACACTGCAGTTTTCGGGGGAAACTCTTTGGTGACCGCGTGACTTCATGGCACGCGGCATTGCCAAAGGAGTCTGATTGTGACTGACTACAGGGCGGTGATGGACCTTGTGCTCAAAGGCTGGTCCGTTCGCCAGATCACAGCGTCGATGGGATGCTCGCATTCCACCGTGCAAAAAGTTCGTAAGATGCTGCAAGCAGAGCAGATCACGACGACGGCCCAGCTTGCTGGGCTCAATGATGAAGCCGTAGCTGTGCTGTTTCATGACGGAAGATCCACAGGTCAGGGTGTGTTCGTCCCGATCGATTTCGATTCCGTGGTGAAAGCACGGACCGGAAGATATAAGACCACGCTGCAGGTCCTGTGGGGCAAGTACACCTCAACGCCAGCGCTGCCGGGCCAGCGGTACTACAGCTACGAGCGGTTTCGCCAGCTTGTAGCGCAGCACGTAGATGCCACCGGGGTAACCGCCCGGATCGTGCACGCACCAGCTCACACTATGCAGGTGGACTGGGCAGGAACGAAGATGCGCTTGTTCGACCCCACCGGGGGACGTCCAAGCAAGCTCAGTGTGTTTGTCGCCTCGCTTCCGTATTCCGGGATGCTGTTCTTGCTGGTCAGTGGGTGTTCTTTGGGGATTGTCGTGGTGGTTCCGGGGAATTCGGGGAATACTTCCGGGGACGGTTTGGGGAAGGGGTGTGTTTTGGGTGGTAAGAGAGTTTCGCGAATGGCTCTTTAGCCCCTCACCAGCAGTGATGTCGGTGAGGGGCTTTGCGCTGCGCGGTGAGACATATCCAACACCCCGTGCGCTGGGGAACGCCTCACAACAGGTCTACGCTGGGGAGTAGGGAAGGACCAGTACTTTTCCGCCGCACGAGCTACTTCGAGTCGAAAAGAGCCGACCATGAGCATCGAGACCTACGCAGACATCGCCATGATTGTCATCTTCATCATCGCCACGGTCGTGTACCTCAAGTATGGCGGTAATGAGTACAGCTACGACGCGAACGGCAAGCTGGTCCGCGAACCCGCCCCGGAACCCGCTCCGCAGCCAAAAGCGGCCTAGCCCGCCGCTGCGTGGAATAAAAGTCGTTGAAACGGCCCACGGTTGGGAGTCGTGGGGCTAACCTGCTGCTATGGAAGGCACACCACTTATAGAATCCCGCGGGATCGACATCGTCCCTGAATCTGAACGCACCGCGAAACCCTCCGACCTCTTCTGGCCGTGGTTCGCAGCCAACATCTCCGTCTTCGGTATCTCGTACGGCTCGTTCATCCTTTGGTTCGGCATCTCGTTCTGGCAGGCGGCTCTCGTCACCGCAGTCGGGGTGACGTTCTCGTTTTTCCTCTGCGGTCTTATCGCAGTTGCGGGCAAGCGAGGCTCCGCGCCAACTATGGTCCTCTCGCGTGCCGCGTTCGGCGTGCACGGGCAGAAAGTGCCCGGCATTATCTCCTGGCTCACCTCCATCGGGTGGGAGACGTTCCTTTCAATCATGGCGGTGCTTGCTACGAACACCGTGCTGCGGCAGCTCGGTGCGGACCCGGGCACGGCTGTCACCGTCATCGCCACCGTCATCGTCGCGGCGCTCATCGTGGCGGCGTCTGTCCTCGGTTACCACACCATCATTCGGATGCAGTCCGTGCTCACTTGGCTCACCGGCGCGGTCACCATCATCTACGCGGTGCTCGCCATCCCGCACATCGACCTGGACGCCGTCCGCGCTATTCCGTCCGGGCCCGCAAGCGCCGTGGTCGGTGCGCTCGTGATGGCGATGACCGGCTTTGGCCTGGGCTGGATCAACATCGCCGCAGACTGGTCGCGCTACCAGCGCCGCGACACCTCCGATGGCGCGATCATCTTCTGGAACACGTTCGGCGGCTCGGTTGCCACGGTGGTGCTCATCGTCTTCGGCCTCCTGCTCGCGGGCTCGGATGCATCGCTTGCCGACGCCATCGCGCAGGACCCCATCGGCGCACTCGCCGTCATCCTCCCGACCTGGGTGCTGGTCCCGTTCCTGATCACGGCGGTGCTGGCTCTCGTATCCGGCGCGGTGCTCGGCATCTACTCGTCGGGCCTGACGCTGCTCACGCTGGGCATCAGCATTCCGCGCCCGGCGGCCGCGGCGGTCGACGGCGTGATCCTGACCGTCGGCACGATCTGGGTTGTCTTCTTCGCCCAGGACTTCCTCGGCCCGTTCCAGTCGTTCCTCATTACCCTGGGCGTGCCGCTGGCGAGCTGGGCGGGCATCCTCATCGCGGACATTTATAGCCGGAAGCAGGACTACGACGAGGCCGCGCTCTACGATCCAGCGGGGCGCTACGGCGGGGTGGATGTGGCGTCGATAAGCATTCTGGCGATCGCATCGATCCTGGGGTGGGGGCTGGTGGCCAACGCATTCGCGGAGGAGGCGGCGTGGAATAACTGGCAGGGATACCTGCTCCCCCTGGTGGGGGAGCAGTGGGCCGATGCGAACCTGGGCGTGCTTGTGGCGCTGGTGTTCTCGCTGGTCGCGGCGTGGGTGGTGCGCCGCGGGCGAGTGCGCGCGCAGGAGCGCTAGTCCGCGCGCAGGTAGACCTGGGAGCCTTCCTCGCGGAACTTCTCCGCCATCTGCTCCTCGCCGACCGCGAGCGTCGGGATGCCGAGGTTCTGGATGGTCTGCTGCGTGTCAGCGTCCAGGACGGCGTCGATCTTGTCGCCGAATTCGTCGCGGATGTCTTGGGAGATGCGCATGGAGCAGAACTTCGGGCCGCACATGGAGCAGAAGTGCGCGGTCTTCGCGGGCTCGGCAGGCAGGGTCTCGTCGTGGTAGGCCTGCGCGGTGTCCGGGTCCAGGGAGAGCGCGAACTGGTCTTCCCAGCGGAACTCGAAGCGGGCCTTGCTCATCGCGTCGTCCCAGTCGCTCGCGCCCGGGTGGCCCTTTGCCACGTCAGCGGCGTGCGCGGCGACCTTGTAGGTGATCACGCCGGTCTTCACGTCGTCCTTGTTGGGCAGGCCGAGGTGCTCCTTCGGAGTGACGTAGCAGAGCATCGCGGTGCCGCCGGCGGCGATGTTTGCCGCGCCGATGGCGGAGGTGATGTGGTCGTAGCCGGGCGCGATGTCGGTGACCAGGGGGCCAAGCGTGTAGAAGGGGGCGCCGCCGCACCACTCTTCTTCCTTCTCGTTGTTGAGCTGGATCTTGTTCAGGGGTACGTGGCCCGGGCCCTCGATCATGACCTGGACGTCGTAGTCCCAGGCGCGCTTGCATAGCTCGCCGATGGTCTTGAGCTCGGCGAACTGGGCGGCGTCGTTGGCGTCGGCGATGGAACCGGGGCGGAGGCCGTCGCCAAGCGAGAAGGCGACGTCGTACTGAGCGAAGATCTCGCAGAGCTCGTCGAAGTTCTCGTAGAGGAAGCTCTCCTTGTGGTGCGCCAGGCACCAGCCGGCCATGATCGACCCGCCGCGGGAAACGATGCCGGTCACGCGCTTCGAGGTCAGCGGCACGAAGGGGAGACGCACGCCGGCGTGGATGGTCATGTAGTCCACGCCCTGCTCGCACTGCTCGATGACGGTATCGCGGAAGATCTCCCAGGTCAGGTCCTCAGCCACGCCATTGACCTTTTCCAGCGCCTGGTAGATCGGGACCGTGCCGATCGGGACGGGGGAGTTGCGCAGGATCCACTCGCGGGTGGTGTGGATGTCATTGCCCGTGGACAGGTCCATCACGGTGTCGGCACCCCAACGGGTGGCCCAGCGCAGCTTGTCCACCTCCTCGCGGATGGACGAGGTGACCGCGGAGTTGCCAATGTTGGCGTTGATCTTGGTCAAGAACGCGTTGCCGATGATCATCGGCTCGCTCTCCGGGTGATTAATGTTGTTCGGGATGATCGCCTTGCCCGCGGCGACCTGCTCGCGCACCTTTTCCACGTCGCAGTGCTCGCGCAGCGCCACGAACTCCATCTCCGGGGTGATCTCCCCGCGGCGGGCGTACGCCATCTGGGTCACGCGCTTGCCTTCCGTGGCGCGCAGTGGCGCGCGGCGGGCTCCACGCCACTCCTCGGAGGCGGCGCCGCGCTTGGCGGCCCGGGTGCCGTCGTCAAGCAAATTGCGCTGGCGTCCCTCGTACTCCGCAACGTCGCCGCGGGCGGCGATCCACTCGCTGCGCAGCGCGGGCAGGCCTTCTTCCGGCTCGGCCCAGGGGCCGCGGGTGCGGTAGAGCTTTACAGGCTCGTTCGGGCCGGTGGGGGAGTCATCCAGCGCGACCGCGGTCTCGGGGACCTCGAGGCCGTTCTTACGCAGCGGTGCGTAGCTGTGCTTGCGGTGGATTTCTTGCGCGTAGGCGTCAGACATGACACTCCTTCAGCTTCCTTCGCCGGTGCTAACCGGACAGGTTCGGACGGTGCCCGCGCGGCGTGTAGCGCGATCTCAGCCCCTACCTTGGGGCGCCCGTGTGGGATTGCGTAAACGAGTGTAGCGGCTAACAGGCGTGCGCTGCCATTGGGGGAGCTCACTTTCCGGCTGAGGCTAAGGATTTGCCTGGTTCCTGCGCTTCTGCAGCCGCCGATCGATGAGCCACCATTCGAGGGGAGTAAACAAGGTGGCCACGAGCCAGTACATCAGCCAGAAGCTGCCTGCCGTTCCGGTGACCAACATGAGCCCGACCAGGAGTGTTGCCGTCAGCGCCGCCGCGATACCGCAGCGAACCACGTTGCTGGCGGTGCTTCTGGCGAAACCTTCGCGGTGGAGTTCCGATGTTCCCCTGAACTTGTGGTCCGCAGCCTGGATGGTGTCGAGGCCGAAGACGAGGGAAAACGCGACGTAAAACGCGGCGAACCCGTGGAAGAAACCGGCTTGGTGGGTGGCGGAAAGGTCGTAGAAAGCGTAGGCCAGCAAGCCGAGATCAATGATGGGGGTCGTGAACAGGAGCGCCAACCCGACTTTCGGCATGTGCAGCTTGTACCGTGCGAGGAGTCCTGACAGTAGACAAATCCAAAACAATACTTCTGCAACCAGAATCACGGCGAGCATGGGTGCAAGTGTATCGATTATCGCGGGCTTTCTAGCGACTTGGACCAAAGCGGCCCGGTGCGCGTGGTGTAGCCGAGCGGCTCGACGTGCACGATCGTTTCTGCGGAGCCCAGTGCGTTGGCCATGCCGGCTTCGATCTCGTCGGCGTGGGCGTGCGCGTACGACACGGTCCACTCGCCCGGCACCTGCATGACCAGGCTAATGAGCCGCTCGCGACCAAACGCAGCCGTACGTACGGAGGTAAACGCCACCCCGTTTTGCTCGGCAAATGCATCCAGAAATGCGTTGAGTTTTGCAAGCTCCTCCGCGGGCAAAGCCTCAGACAGCAGGCTTAAGATGGCGCTGCGTAACAGCACGAAGCCGGTGAAGAGGATGTTTGCGCCAACCAGCAGCGCTACGATCGGGTCGAGGACCTGCCAGCCGGTCAGCGCCACGAGCGCCATGCCGACAATCACGCCGACGGTGGTCCACACGTCCGTGAGCAGGTGTTTCCCGTCCGCCTCCAGGGTTGCAGAGCGGTAGCGCTTCCCGCCGCGCACGAGCGCGTACCCGGCGGCGGCGTTGAGTACGGCGGCGATGACGGAGAACAGTAATCCCACGCCGAGCTGCTCCACCGGCTGCGGGGAGATGAGCCGTTCTACGCCGGTGTAGATGATGGCCACGGCCGCGACCAGGATGAGCGAGCCCTCCACTTGGGCGGAAAAATATTCAGCCTTGGAGTGCCCGAAGTTGTGGTTCGCGTCCGCCGGCTTCGCGGACAGCTTGAGCGCCCAGAGGCCGACGACGGCGGCCACGAAGTTGATCACGGTCTCGATCGCGTCTGACATGAAGCCGACGGAGCCGGTGACCCAGGCAGCGACCATCTTGAGCACGATGGTGAGCAGGGATACCGCGATGGAAAGCCACATGAAGCGTTCCAGGATCTTTTGCTCTTTTTGGAGTGAAGGGGGCAGTTCAGGCATGCAAGTGTCCTCCCGCAATTGGGGCGCTTCGGCGCCGTACGTGCAACGGTCCGAAGGTCTCGCTCACTCCAATCCGGAGCCGGCTGCCCGGGCGCGTGCGCCAGTATGTCGACCAACCGATTGCGGGCTACTCCCCTTCAATGGATAGTGAGTGTAGCAGGGCGTCGATAAGCAAGTGCCCTACAATAGTCACCGTTTTGAGTTCCCAACGATTGGAAAACACCATGGCACGCAAGCGCGGCCTTCAAACTGATCCGGTGATCTTCGGGGCATCGCTCGGCTTCATCGTCGTCTTCGTGGCGGCGACGCTGGCGTTCGGTGATCGCGCCCGCCAGCTTTACAGCTCGATCTCCGGGTTCCTAATGGACAATTTCTCCTGGATGTACATCGGCGGCATCTCCGCAGTGTTCATCTTCCTCATCGTCATTTTCGTCTCCCGCTTTGGCAACATGCGGCTCGGCGACGACGAAGACGAGCCCGAATACAGCTACCCAGTCTGGTTCGCCATGCTCTTCGCCGCCGGCATGGGCGCGACGCTCATGTTCTGGGGCGCCGCGGAGCCGCTGAACCACGCGTACAACCCGCCGCGCGGCGATATGGAACCAATGAGCCGCGAGGCGATCGTGCAGGCCTTCGAGTTCACGTACTACCACTTTGGCATCCACATGTGGGTGATCTTCACCCTGCCCGGCCTGGCCATCGGGTACTTCGTGTACAAGCGCAAGATGCCGGCGCGCATGTCGTCGATGTTCGCTCCGCTGCTCGGCGGTCGGGTGTACGAGACGCCGGGCAAGCTTCTCGACGCCCTGGGGATCATCGGTACCATCTTCGGCCTCGGTGTCTCTGTGGGCCTTGGTGTCCTGCAGATCTCCGCGGGCCTGAACATTCTGTGGGGCGTGCCGCTCATTACGCCGGTGCAGCTGGGCATCATCCTGTTCATCACCATCGCGGCGTGCCTTTCCGTGGCCACCGGCCTGGACAAGGGCGTGAAGATCCTGTCCAACGTGAACATCGGCGCGACGATCTTCCTCATGCTCTTCGTGCTTGTCTCCGGCCCGACGCTGGCGCTGATGGGGCAGATCACGGAGTCCTTTGGCATCTACGGCAACTCGCTGCCCGAGCTGATGTTCTGGGTGGACTCCTACAACGACAACCCGGGCTGGCACGCCACCTGGACGGCGTTCTACTGGGCCTGGACGATCTGCTGGTCCCCGTTCGTGGGCATGTTCTTCGCGCGCATCTCGCGCGGCCGCACCGTCCGCGAGTTCATCGGCGGCACCATCCTGCTGCCGACGGTGTTCGACCTGATCTGGTTCTCCATCTTCGGCCGCGCCGCGATGGAGATGGAGGCCGAGGACCCGGGCGTGCTGACCAAACCCGTGGTGGAGGACGGCGACACGCCGCGCGCCCTGTTCTCGCTGCTGGCGGAGTACCCGCTGTACGCGGTGACCGGCGCGGTCGCCCTGTTTGTCATCGTGATGTACTTTGTCACCTCCATGGACTCCGCCGCGCTGGTGGTGGACATGTTTGCCACCGGCGAGGAGAACAAGTCCCCGGTGTTCTACCGGGTTGGCTGGGTTATCGCCGTCGGCCTGGTGACCGGCGCGCTGCTGTTTATCAATGACTCCGGCATCCAAGCCCTCCAGGAGGTGGTGATCATCATCGCCTTCCCGTTCTTCATTACGTACTTCATCATGATGTGGTCGCTGGTCAAGGCGATGACGGACGACTCCGCAGCCGCCCGCCGCTACCGCTCCCGCCAGTGGGAGAAGACCGACACCGCGGAGAAGCTGGAGGAGGGCGAGAACAAGCCCGCGCCGGGCTACGACGCCGAGGGCAACCCCGTCGACCGGCCCGAGTTTAAGTACGACGCGGAGGAGGGGACCTGGCGCCTCGAGGACTCCCTCATCCTCGGCGAGGATGTGCAGGTCTCCGGCGACGGCGAGCCGAAGGCTGGTTCCAAGGTCAACTGGGTGGAGCAGCAAGACCCGAAGTAGGCGCGATCGGCGCCGAAGGCTGAGAAAACTGCGCAATGCGTAGTTTTCTCAGCCTTTTTCGTGTCGTGAGTGGGGAACAGGAGTTTGGGTCCCGCCGCGCATTCGAACATATACTGAGGAAACTGCGCATTGCGTAGTTTCTGTGAGTCTGCCGAGCTGGGGACAGCTTCTCGACGCCCATGACCCCTGTTGTTATACCGCCATAACCGCAGGCAGGTGGCGTGTTCGGGTGGGGTGCTACCGTGTTGCGTACAACCAAAACTCCGACCATCCCACCTCCCGAAAGGGGCCTGCACCATGACGATCACGACCACCGATGCCACACCAAAGCCACCTACCGCAGACAAAAGTGTGGACGACAAGACGCAAGATTTCGAACATTCTCCGGGCGACGACGACGCGATCGCGGAGCTCGCTTCCCGCATCGAGGACACGTTTGGCAGGATCACCACCTGTAAAGCGCAATTGCTGCACCAGATTGGCATCTTTGATTCGCTGCGGCTGGCCCGTAGGTGCGGGGCGAGGACGACCGCGGGGTGGCTGGTGCGGCGGCTGGGGATCTCGCAGACCACAGCGCACGAGTACGTGCGCGTCGCTCGTGAGCTGACCACGTACCACCTGCTCGCGGAGGCATTCCAGGAAGGTGCAGTGAACTATTCCAAGGTGCGCCTGCTCCTCCCGTACCTGAAGAAGAACGACGAGTCGACGCTCGTGGAGATGGCACGGAAGTACGGCTACCACGAGCTGGAGGCGGAGCTTGCGCTGCTGGACAGGGACGAAGGCGAAGATGCCCCGACACGGTCCTCGTACGTGCGGATTGCGGAGCGCAAGAACGGACGCTTCGGGCTGTGGGCCGACCTCAGCCCGATGGAAGGCGCGCAGGTAGCGGCCGCGCTGAAGATCGGGGAACTGGCCTACCACGACGTTGACCTGCAGGATGCGGTCAACCGGGACGCGGTTGAGGAGGAGCTGGAGGACCTGCCCACCTCGTCCGGGATCGGGATGCCCACGGGCAAGGTGATGCTCGCTGCGTTCATGGGGATGGTGAATATCGTGCGCTCGCGCCCGAAGAACCCGCTACGCGCCCCGGGTGCGCACGTCAACATCGTGACCACGGTTGACGGAGGGGCCTATTTGCCGGTTGGGGGCTCGGCGGCGTCGGCAAGCGTGGCGCACGCCGTGGCGAACGCCATGGTGCGCGTGAACACGGTGGACAAGGACGGTCTGATTCTCAACACGTCGAGGGCGTCGCGGCTGGCCACGGACGGGCAGTTCAACGCGCTGATGACTATGTGGGGCGGGCGCTGCGCGATGCCTGGATGCGACCATACGCGGTTCATTCAGGTCCACCACGTACACGACTGGGCGGACGGAGGCGCCACGGACCTGCACAATCTGCTGCCGTTGTGCTCGTCGTGCCACGCGATGGTCTCGGAGGGGTGGATTCGCATCCTGGAGGACGGCCCCGACTTGCACTTCGTGTTTCGGGATGGGAGCAGGTTCGTGGCGGAAAGCTATCAGGCGCCGCTGCGCAGCGACGCGTCCTTGACCCTGCGCGAGTTCAACCAGGGGAGCGCTTAGCGCGCCAGGCGCATCCTGCGGTGCGGGATGCCGGTGTCGAGGAACTCGTCGCCCTCCGCGACGAGTCCGAAGCGGGAATAGTAGCTGACCAGGCCGGATTGGGCCTCGACGATGAGGTCGCCGGGCCAGCGCGTGGTGTACTCGATGCCGGTGCGTACGATCTCGGGGCCGAGGCCGGTGCCGCGGTGCGCCGGGGCGACGACGAACCTGCCGAAGCGCGAGCCGGTTTCGGTGGGGAAGACGCGCGCGCAGCCGGCGAGCTCGCCGCCGTCGGTAAGCGCCAGAATGTGTCTGGTGTCCGGGTCGGCGTCCTGGTCGTCGATCTCGTTGTACGGACAATCCTGCTCGGCGACGAAGACGTCAACGCGGAGCTTGTATAGCGTGTGGACCTCGCGTGGGGTCATCTCATCCAGCGATTTCAGCACGATCACGGTGCGGTTCAATCCTTCCTGCCTTGCCGTAGGAGACGTGGCGGTGTGCCCATTCAAACGGGCCCTGCTTTCCAGCAGCTTCGAGTGCGGTGGCGAGTAGCACGGTCGCAAGCCACACGCAGGCGCTGAGTGCGAGTTTGCCGCTGATGGTCCAGTCCTGGCCAAGTCCCAGGCTAAACGGGTACACCAATGCGAGAAAGAAAAAGGTCTGCGCCAGGTACCCGGACATCGAACGCTTGCCAAGCGCGACCAGTGGGTACGTCCAGGCAGACGCTGTGTTATTTAACCGGGAAGTAACGAGCGCGAGTGCCGCGAGGATCCCCGGGCCGGTCAAGGAACCCCACGACGAGTTGAGCAGGTGCAGGCTCGACTCCAACTCGGGATTGAGCACGCCAATGGCGGCCAGCCCCCAGGGCAGACCGATGGCCAACATGATGACCCCGGCCAGGATCGTCCACGTCCACAGCGTGCGTGCGTGCTGCTTGGTGTTGACCAGCACGCCTTCCTTCGCCCACACATAGCCGATGGTGGCCAAGGGGACAAGCTCAAGCAGGATAAACGGGGTGGACAGCAGCATTTCTGCCGCGTTGGCGAGGTTGTTGGTGAAGTAGGTGCCAAAACTCCCAAATTCTTCATTGAGCACATTGTTCCCACCCATCTCCTTAGCCACCTCAGGGATTAACGCCGCTGATACGCCAATGAATGAAGTGAAAAGGATGTAGAGGCCGAGGCAGGAGTACGAGATGATGCGCAGCACCTTCGTCGAGAGCGTGAACATCACCGAAAGCAGCAGCCCGACGAAGCCGTACATGGTCATGATGTCGCCAAAGAACAGCAGGCACAAGTGGGCCAGGCCAAAAAGCGCGAGCGCGCCGTAACGTCGGGCCAGGACCTTTCGCGCCTCACCGACCGGGTACTGCTTCCGGTACAGGCTGGAGACGACAAGCCCGAAGCCGAAGCCAAGCAGCGTGGCAAACATGGGCAGGCCGCGGGAGTGGACGAAGAGGGCGGCGAAGAGGGCCAACGCGGCGTCGATAAGCGAGCCCTCTTGCACCCCGCCGACACTCCACCCGGGGCCTGACTCCGGCTGCGAGTGCTGATTGATCATCCAAAATAGCGAGCCGTTGGCGAGAGCGATGCCGAGCAGCGCTGTGCCGCGGGCAAGGTCGGGGACGAGTAGTCGTTGCATGGGCCTCACTTTTACCAGCTGCTTACCGCATCAGCCAGGGCGAGACCGAGACGAGGATGGCGCGGGTGGCCTGGTCGAGCGTGGGCTGCAGGTCAGGCGCAAAGAAGGGGGAGTGGTTGGACGGGGCGGAGTTGATGTCCGAGCTGCTGCCCACAAACCAGTAGAAGTACGGCGCGCCGAACGCATTGGCAATGGTGGGGAAGTCCTCGGAACCGCCCAGCCGGCCGAAGTCGCCGACCACATCGCCGAACTGCTCGCGGAACGCGGCCATCACCTGCTCGGCGATGGCCTCGTCGTTGGAGAACTCCGGCGCCCCGCCGACAATCTCAAACGTCGGTTCCGTGGTCGCGCCCGCCGCCGCGCACTCGGCGCGGACGATGCGCCGGATGGCGCTGTTCAGGCGGTCGCTGACCTCGGTGGTGAACGCGCGGGTGCTCACGGACAGCTCGGCGGTGGCGGGGATCGTGTTCGGGGATTCGCCGGCGTGGATCGCGCCCACCGTCACCACGCCCATTTCCTGCGGGGCGATCTCGCGCGACACAATGGTCTGCAGGCGGGTGATCACGTGCGCCGCGATGACCACGGGGTCCACCCCCTTCTCCGGCATCGAGCCGTGCGCGCCGGTGCCGTGGATGGTGATTTTGGTCTGCACGCACGTGGAACACACCGGCCCGGCGAGCGCGCCCATCCCGTAGCCGGGAATCATCGGGCCGACGTGCTGGCCCAGCACCACGTCCGGGGTCGGCACCTTCTCCGCCAGGCCGTGCTCCACCATGTCCCGCGCGCCGGCGCCGGTTTCCTCGCCGGGCTGGAACAGTGCGAGGAGCGTGCCCGACCAGGCGTCAGTGTGCTGCGCAAGCATTGTCGACGCCGCGAGCAAGGCCGCAGTGTGCATATCGTGCCCACAGGCGTGGGCGGCGCCGAGCGCGGGGTCGGCCGAGTACTCCAGGCCGGTCTCCTCCGAGAGCGGCAGGGCGTCGAAGTCGGCGCGGAAGCACACGGTCGGCCCTTCGCCGTTGGTGAGGATGCCGACCTTGCCGGTGGCGCCCACCGGCACGACGGTGAAGCCGGCGGCTTCCAGCTCTTCGCCGATGCGGGCGCTCGTCTGGTGCTCTTCCAGGGCGAGTTCGGGGTGCTGGTGGAACCACTTGTACAACGCTTCGCGCTCGCCGCGGGTGGCGTCCAGATCGGACTCGAATGGTGCAAACGGTCCAGTGAGTGCAAAAGATTTCGTCATGGGGACATGCTAGCCCGGGCACTTCCCACCTTTGATGTGGTAAATGAGGAAATTGGGACAAAAACATGGCAATGTATACGGCAGTTGCTGTTGTGGTCTATGTAGGAAGAATGCCCATGATTCGTCGTCGTATCGCCGCCCTGATCACCGCGTTTGCCGTGGCCGCATTGCCCGCGGCGCCCGCGAACGCCGGTGAAGCGCCTGCACCGCAGCCGGCGCCGATCGACCCGAACTACACCTGGCACGATGACGCAATCTCGAAGGTACTCGCCGGCAAGCCGCTTGCGGACTACGTCCTGCACCGCGTGCCCGGCTCCTTCCACGACGCACCGCGCATCCCGCGCGAGTCCAACGAGGCCCTGCAGCGCGGCAACTCCCTATACGGCCCTGGCACCCCCATCTACGTGGGCGAGGGCGACAACGAGGTCATGTGCACCGTCGCGGTCGCCGGCTACGGCGAGCACGGCAACAAGTACGCCCTGACCGCGGGGCACTGCGGCAAGGTGGGGGACCCGGTCTCCTCGGCGGACTCCTGGCAGGTGGGGCACTCCGGCAACATCGTCAAGGTCAACGAGCGCCTGGACTACGCGCTCATCGAGCTCGGTTCCAACGCCGAAGTCACCCGCTCCTACGACGGCGTGACCATCAACCACCTCGGCTCCGCGCCGGTGAAGCCGGGCAAAAACGTGTGCAAGAAGGGCGTGGCCTCCGGTGAGACCTGTGGGATCACCTGGTCGGACTGGAACGTGCAGAACGTGAACCAGGTCTGCGCCATGCAGGGCGACTCCGGCGCGCCCCTCTACACGGACGACCGCCTCGTCGGCATGATCAACGGTGGCCTGTTCCCCGCGCCGTTCGACGTGCAGTGCACCACCCCGCTGCAGGGGCCGATCTACGCGCCCACCAGCGCCGCCCGCATGGACGCCATCTTGGCGGACCTGAACAACGGGTTCCGCCTGCCGTAACCTAGCGCAGGGCCGAGAGCGCTGCGCCGTGGAGCGCGCCGTTGCTGGCCAGCGCGTCGCCGCCGTGCGGGCCGTCCTCGCCGGACAGAGAAGTAAACTGCCCGCCGGCCTCCGTGACCAGCACCGACAGGGCGGCGAGGTCCCAGAGGGAGACCTCCGGTTCGGCGGCGATGTCCACCGCGCCCTCCGCGACGAAGCAGTAGTTGAGAAAGTCGCCGTAGCCGCGCAGGCGCCAGGTCTGCTCCGTCAGGCCGATGAACTTCTCCAGCAGGCCGCGATCACGCCAACCGGCGAGGGAGGACATGGCGAGGGAGGCGTCGGCAAGCGAGCGCACCCCGGAGACTTTGAGTCGCGTGAGCTCGCCGCCGTTGAACGTGCGCCAGGCGCCGCCGCCGGTCGACGCGTACCAGCGGCGGGTCAGGGCGGGGGCGGAAACGACGCCGACGACCGGTTCGCCGTCCACAAGCAGCGAAATGAGGGTTGCCCACACGGGCACGCCGCGGACGAAGTTCTTCGTCCCGTCGATCGGGTCGATGACCCACTGGCGGCCCTCGAACGCCACCTCACCGCCGAACTCCTCGCCAAGCACCGCGTCCGCCGGCCGCGACTCCGCAAGCTCCGCTCGGAGCGCCTCCTCGACGGCGAGGTCCGCGTCGGAGACGGGTGTCATGTCCGGTTTGGACTCCACCCGCAGGTCAGAGGCTTCGAAGCGCGCGAGCGTGAGCGCGTCGGCCGCGTCGGCCAGTTCGAGGGCGAGGGCGAGGTCGTCGGCGAAATTACTCATGCCCGGCAAGTCTAGTAGTGATGTCCTGCACAATCTGGGCGTTTCCCGCCACGCACCATGTCACTCCGCCGGCATCCACCTTGCGGGCCACGCCGCCCGCCGCCTCCACCAGCGCCTTGCCGGGCAGCCAATCCCAATCCGCCACGGAGTGCTGCAGCCACCCGCCGATCTGCCCCGCGGCCACGGTGGCCAGGTCAATCGAGCCGGCGCCCCACATCCGGATCGTCGCCGCGTCGCGCACCGCGCGCAGCCACACGTCGCGCACGGCGTCCTCGCGCATGTACGTGGGGTGCAGGTACGTGGCCAGGGCTTTCTCGCTTATCGACGCCCCCGCCAACCCCTCCGCACGCTCCCCGTTTACCGTCAGCACGCCCTGGTTGGCCAGCCACGTCGTGTCCGTAGCGGGCCGGTGCACGGCGCCGAGGCGCACCCGTTCCGTGTCCGCTGCCTCCGTGAGCGCGATGGCAGAGCAGAAGTAGTCGGAGCCCTGCGAGAAGTTGTAGGTGCCGTCGACCGGGTCGACGACCCAGGTGCGGCCGGTTGCGGAGTCGCGGGCCGCGCCCTCTTCTCCGACCACGCCGTCGTCGGCACGCAGCGCGGCAAGCGCGTCGGCAACGAACGCCTCCGCGGCGCGGTCGGCCTCAGTGACCACGTCGGACACGGACGTCTTGTAGTCGGTGGTCAGCCCTTCCTCGCGCATGCGCAGCGCGAGCTGGCCTGCGTGCTTGACCAGGGCGGCGGCGAGCGCGGCGTCGTCGGAATTGCGGTGGGCCTCAATGAACTGTGCGGTGGATGTCATGCGGCCCATTATCCACGGCATCGCGGTTTGGCGCGGGGGACCGGGGCTGCCGCATTGCTCCTCGACTAGACTGCGCTCTTATGCAACCGGAGACTCAGACGCGCATCGCCGACCTCGACTCGAAGCTCACCACCATTGAAAAGGTGATGGACCTCGAGGAGATGGGCGTGCGCATCCGCGAGCTCGAGCAGCAGGCCGCCGACCCCTCGCTGTGGGACGACCCGTCGCACGCGCAGCAGGTCACCTCGGAGCTCTCCAACGTGCAGGCGCGCCTGCGCAAGGTGACGTCGCTGCGCACGCGTATCGACGACCTCCCGGTCATGGTCGAACTCGCGGAAGAAGAGGGGGACCCCTCCATGGCCGCGGAGGAGCTGGAGGACGTGGAGGCGCGAGTGGAATCGCTCGAGGTGCAGACCATGCTCTCGGGCGAGTACGACGCGCGCGAGGCCGTGGTGAACATCCGCTCGGGCGCGGGCGGCGTGGACGCTGCGGACTGGGCGGAGATGCTCATGCGCATGTACGTCCGCTGGGCGGAGAAGAATGGCCACAAGGTAGACGTCTACGACATTTCTTACGCGGAGGAGGCGGGCATCAAGTCGGCCACCTTCGCCGTCCACGGCGATTACATGTACGGTCAGCTCTCCGTCGAGCAGGGGGCGCACCGTCTCGTGCGCATCAGCCCCTTTGACAATCAGGGGCGCCGCCAGACCTCGTTTGCGGAGGTCGAGGTCCTGCCGGTGGTGGAGCGGACCGACCACATTGACATCCCTGACTCGGACATCAGGGTCGACGTGTACCGTTCCTCCGGTCCCGGCGGGCAGAGCGTGAATACCACCGACTCGGCGGTGCGCATCACCCACATCCCCACCGGGATCGTGGTGACCTGTCAGAACGAGAAGTCCCAGATTCAGAACAAGGCCTCGGCGCTCAACGTCTTGCAGTCCAAGCTGCTGGAAAAGAAGCGGCAGGAAGAGAAGGCGGAGCTGGATGCGCTGGGCGCGGGCGGCAACGCGTCGTGGGGCAACCAGATGCGCTCCTACGTGTTGCACCCGTACCAGATGGTGAAAGACCTGCGCACCAACTACGAGGTCGGAGACCCGCAGAAGGTGCTGGATGGGGACCTCGATGGCTTCCTCGAGGCCGGCATCCGGTGGCGCAAGGCACAGGAGCAGGGCGAGGAGTAGCTCCTACGCGTGGCGGAGGTCGATGCCCTTCGTCTCCGGCAAGATGTACATGCTGATCAGCGTCAGGATGCACATCGCGATCACGTAGGTGCCGGACGCCCACGACAGGTCGTGGGCCACGAACCACTGGAAGATGTAGGGCGCGGTGCCGCCGAACACTGCCACCGAGATGGAGTAGGCGAGACCGATGCTGCGCGTGCGCTGGTCGGTGGGGAAGACCTCCGACATGACCGGGGCGAGCAGCGCGCCGCCGGCGGCAACGGCAATGATCGCGAGGGTGGACGCGACGAGGAGGGTCCACGGGCGGGCGTCGATAAGGCCCATGAGCGGCAGTTGCAGGAGGGCCAACAGGATGGCGAAGGTGTACATGACGGGCTTGCGGCCGATCTTGTCGGACAGCGAGCCCCACATCGGCAGGGCGATCAGGCCGATCGCCTGCGCCACCACGGTGACCCAGTAGGCGCCCTGCGTGGACATGCCCTGCTGCGCGATGGCGTAGGTGGAGACGTACGAGGTCCAGGTGTAGTGGGCGGCGGTCACGCCGGAGACCATGCCGATGACCAGGAGGACGTTGACCACGACGGGGCGGTGGTTGACGCGCTGTTCCACTGCCTCGTGTGCGCGACGGTCGTCGTCCTCGTTGGCCACTGCCTCGTCGAGTTCGGTGAAGTGGTCGGACTCCTTCATGTGGCGGCGCATGTACAGGGCGAAGATGGCAGCCAGGGCGCTGATCCAGAAGGGGATGCGCCAGCCCCAGGCGCCGATCTGCTCGTCGCTGAGCACGAGTGAGATGCAGCCGCCGATGACGTAAGCAATCACGGAGCCGCCGAAGATGGAGACGTAGACCAGCGACCCCCACTTGCCGCGCTTGGACGGCGGGGCGATCTCGGGGATGTAGCTGTTGGCGGCCGCGGACTCGCCGCCGTGGGCGAAGCCCTGGGCGACGCGAATGAGGAGCAGGCCGACCGACGCCCAGATACCGATGGTGTCGTAGGACGGGAGGAAGCCGATGAGCACAGATGCGACCGCCATCATGATGATGGTGATCATGAGTACGGCCTTCCGGCCCTTCTGGTCCGCGATGTGCCCGAAGACGATGCCGCCGAGTGGGCGGACGAGGAAGCCGACGGCAAAGACGCCGAAGGTGGCCAGCAGGGCGGAGGTCTGGTCCGCTTTGTGGAACATCGCCGCCGCGATGAACGGGGCGAAGACGGCGTAGGAGCTCCACTCGAACCACTCGAGGACTTGGCCGATGAGGCTGGCGCCGAGCGACTTTCGGTCTGCGGGGTACTCGTGGTCCGGATGGTGCTCCGGTGCCACGGGCTGGGTCTGGGTGGTTGACACGAGGCCTCCCTAGTCTGTGGGGTGGATGGGTGTGAGCAGAAACTATAATCCAGGTCACTCATTAGGGGTGGGGAACCTGGGTCTCACTGAAAAGAATTTGTATTCCGAATCACAAGCGGTGCGTTTGTCCAGGTAAGGGGCGTGGGCGGGGTGTCGCCGTTGGCGTGCAAATGTGCGCATAGCGAACCCGCGTGCATATTACGCACCACTTTCGGGGGAAGTGACTTAGGGCTTCACTACGGGAAATAGTGGGATATATGCGATATTCCGAAAAACTCGTCGCACATCACACTTTGAAGTGCTTACAATGAGCGCACCGGAAACACACGTCTTGAGCGGGCCAAAGTTCAAAGGCAGTCCCGATTCTGGTGTTTTTAAGGAGGAAAATATGGTTGCTCTCAAACCAGAGGAACTCAGCACAGAAAGTCTCGCCGAGATTCTCGCCGCGGGTGGTCGCCCTGCGAACAGCGAGCGCGAGATCAAGATCATCGACACCACGCTTCGCGACGCCCACCAGTCCATCTGGGCGACGCGCATGCGCACCGAGCACATGCTGGAGATGCTCGACGACATCACCAACGCGGGCTTCGAGCACGTGGACCTCGTCGCGCCGATCCAGTTCGACGTGCCCGTGCGCTACCTCAGGGAGGACCCCTGGGAGCGTGTTCGCCTGGTCCACGAGAACGCGGCGCCGGGTACCAAGTTCCGCGCCATGGTGCGTTCCCGCAACCTCGCGTCGTTCGACTTCTTGCCCGACGACGTCATCCACGCGTGGGTCGAGCGCCTGTACGCCAACGGTTTCCGCGTCATCGGCGCGTTCGATGGCCTCAATGACATCGACAACATCGCCGACACGCTGATCCTGGCTAAGGAGCTCGGCGCGGAGACTTACGGGTGTCTGTCCTACTGCCTCAGCCCCGTGCATACCGACCAGCTCTACATTGACAAGGCCCAGGAGTTGGTGGAGCGCACCGACGTCGACCGCATCATGCTCAAGGATGCCGGTGGCCTGCTCACCCCGGACCGGATGAAGACGCTGATCCCGGCGATCCGCGGCGCGATTGGGAACGACCTACCGCTGGAGGTCCACACCCACTCGCTTACCGGTCTGTCGCCACTGACCTACATCTACGCCGCTGAGCTCGGAGTGGACTCCATCCACACCTCGACCGCGCCGTTGGCCAACGGCCAGGGCCAGCCCGCGACCCAGGCGCTCGCCCGTGACCTGCGCGCGCTCGGCTACACAATCAACATTGACGACGAACGCGTGGACAACGTGAGTAAGAAGATCCAGGAGATCGCTGACAGGGAGGACAAGCCCGTCGGCAAGCCCCGTGCCTTCGACGGCGTCCACTACATGCACCAGCTGCCGGGCGGCATGCTCACCAATTTTGAGTCCCAGCTGGAGACCGCCGGGCTGTCCGACCGCTTCGAGGACCTGCTCTACGAGACCGCGCGCGTGCGCGAGGAGCTCGCGTTCCCGATCATGATTACTCCGTTTGCGCAGTTCGTGGGAACCCAGGCCGTGATGAACGTGATCTCCGGCGAGCGCTACTCCGTGGTGCCTAACGAGATCAAGAAGTACGCACTCGGCCACTACGGCGAGCCGCTCGCGCCGATCGACCCGGATGCGCTGGAGAAGATTAAGGCGAACGGCTCGGCCGAGATCAAGGAAGGCCGTCCAAAGCTGGAGCCGGCACTTCCCGCGCTCAAGGAGCAGTACCCGGACGACGACATCGACACGATCCTGCTGCGCGCGAACATCCCCGGCAACAACGTGGACGAGATGAAGCGCTTCGTCGCCGAGGGGCGCGCCGGCCAGGGCGAAGGCGTGCCTGGCGGCGAGCTGACCAAGCTGGTCCAAAAGATCTACGACACCACTAATTCAGGCGAGTTCCACCTCAAGACCGACGACCTCGAAATCAACCTCACCAAAAAAGGAGACAAGTAACCATGTCTGAGACCACCAACTTCAACGAGCTGAAGTCCCTCCTGGATTGGGTCAACCAGTCCGGCGACATCGAAGAGCTGAGCATCAAGTACGGAGACATCGAGCTCGCCCTTTCCAAGACCCCCGGCGGGCTGAGCCACCTCAAGGCTGCCCCTGCTCCGGCGCCGGCAGCGCCCGAGGCTGTACCGGCTGCACCGGCTGCACCCGCCGTGGAGGAAACGCCCGCACCGAAGGCTCCGGAACCCGCTCCGACACCGGCTGCGTCCGAGGCCCCGGCCGACGGCGTCGAGATCACCGCGCCGATGGTGGGCACCTACTACGCGGCTCCGAAGCCTGGCGCTGACCCGTTTGTGAAGGTTGGCGACGAGGTTGAGGTCGGCCAGGTGCTGTGCATCGTCGAGGTGATGAAGCTGATGAACAACATCGAGGCGAAGGTCGCCGGCACCGTCAAGCAGATCCTTGTGGAGAACGAGGAGGCTGTCGAGCACGGCCAGACCATCATGATCATCGAGCCCAAGTAAGCACACCCACAACCCCTAGAAAGGTGAGGAGTCCCAATGTCTGAGTTGTTGGGGAGCGTACTCATTGCCAACCGCGGTGAGATCGCACTTCGCATCATCCGTGCCTGCAAGGAGCTCGGTATCAAGAGCGTCTTGGCATATTCCGAGGGCGACCGCGACTCGCTTCCTGTGAAGGAAGCGGACAAGGCCGTGTGTATCGGCCCGGCGAACGCCGCCAAGAGCTACAACAGCCCGGAGCTCGTCGTCTCCGCCGCAATGGCCTACAAAGTTGACGCGATCCACCCCGGCTACGGCTTCCTCTCCGAGAAGGCCGACTTTGTCAAGATGGTCGAGGACGAGGAGATCGGCTTCGTCGGCCCGTCGTCCGAGCACATCCGCCGGATGGGCGACAAGATTGAGGCGAAGCGTATCGCGCAGAGCGCGGGCGTGCCGACGGTACCCGGCTCCGACGGCGTCGTGACCGAGTTCGACGAAGCGCTCGAGGTGGCCAAGCAGACCGGCTTCCCGCTGCTGATCAAGGCGGCGGCCGGCGGCGGTGGCCGAGGCATGCGCGTGGTGGAGTCTGAGGACACGCTGGAGAAAGACCTCAACGAGATCATGAACGAGGCCCAGTCCGCGTTCAACGACTCGTCGGTCTACATCGAGCGCTTCCTCACGGACATCCGCCACATCGAGATTCAGGTGCTTGCGGACGGAGAGAACGCGATTGCGCTCGGCGAGCGCGACTGCACCTCGCAGCGCCGAAACCAGAAGCTCATCGAGGAGGCCCCGTCGCCCGCGATCGACGACGAGCTCCGCGCCGGCCTCCAGGAAGCCGCGATCAACCTCTGCAAGGAGGTCGGCTACAAGAACGCCGGAACGGTGGAGTTCGTGTTCGACAACATCGAGCGCAAGTACTACTTCATCGAGATGAACACCCGCATCCAGGTGGAGCACCCGGTCACCGAGATGATCACCGGCGTCGACCTCATCCAGGAGCAGCTGCGCATCGCCTCCGGGCAGAAGCTGCGCCTGACCCAGGACGATGTGCAGATCCGCGGACACGCCATCGAGTGCCGCATCAACGCGGAGGACCCGAATGAGAACTTCGCGCCGCGCCCGGGCAAGATCGAGAACTACCGAGCGCCGGGCGGGTTCGGGGTGCGCATGGACACGCACATCGAGTCCGGGTACACCATCCCGCCGTTCTACGACTCGATGGTGGGCAAGCTCATCTGCTGGGCGGAGGACCGCGACGCAGCGATCGAGCGCACTCTGCGCGCCCTCGACGAGCTGACCGTCGACGGCGTTGTCACCACCGGCCCGTTCCAGGCCTACCTGCTCAACAGCGAGCAGTTCCGCAGCGGTGACATCAACACCGGCTACGTGGCGAAGGTCCTCGAGTCGGTCAACGAGATCCCCACTGAGGAGTAACACCCCGCAGCACCTGTAAGGAGGACACAGAATGTTGGTCGTCGTGGCCATGATGGTCGGGGCGATCGTCCCCGTGCAAACCGCGATTAATACTCGGCTTCGGCAAAGCGTAGGATCGCCGATCGGCGCAACATTCCTCTCGTTCATCCTTGCAGTTGCCGCGTCCTGCGTCATCGCGCTTTTCGCCACACGCACCCTGGTCCCGGACCTGGCGCTCGTCGCGTCTGAGCCGTGGTGGGTGTGGCTCGGTGGCTTTATGGGCGTGATGTTCATCGCCGGCAACATCGTGCTCTTTCCGGAGCTCGGCGCCGTCCAAACCACCATCCTTCCCATCCTGGGGCAAGTGCTCATGGGGCTGCTTATCGACGCCACCGGGCTCTTCCGCTACCCCCAAACCCCCGTCGGACCACTCAGGCTCCTGGGCGCGCTGCTCGTGCTTTTCGGCATCGCGATGGTCCTGGAGATCGGGCGCGGAGTCCCGCTGCGCGGCACCGCCCGGGGGCTCCGCGCCTGGTTGCTGCGCGGCTTCGGCGTCCTCATGGGCATGGGCTCTGCGACCCAAACCGCGGTCAACGGCTACCTGGGCAAGGCGCTGCACAGCCCGATCCAGGCCGGGCAGATCTCGCTCGCCGTCGGCCTCATCCTGCTTTTCGCCATGGTCCTCCTGATTCCCGCGCCTCGTCGCGCCGTAGCTTCAGGCGTCGCCCCGGGGCCGTGGTGGATGTGGCTCGGGGGAGTGCTGGGCGCCCTCTTTGTCTTTGGCGGCGCGAGTTTGTCGCCTCTCTTGGGCGCCGGCACTACCGTCATCGGCTCGCTGGTTGGCATGATCATCTGTGGTCAGGTGCTCGAGTCGCTCGGCATTGGGGGAGGCACAAAGGGGTTGCCGTCGCCATTCCGGCTCACCGGCTTGGCGGTCGTGCTCGTCGGCGTAGCAATGGTTCGACTGCTCTAAAGATTCCCCCGAACGCACCGGCGACATCCCGTCCGTCAAGCTCACATGCAGTGTTTATTTGTATCTCGGGTAATTCACTGTCACGCGAGAGGGATTCTTCTGCGAAAAATCTTGTTGCTGCGGCGCTCGCCGCCACAATGTCCCCGGCGCCGCCCGCAGACGCTGCATCGAACACGATGGAACGGTCTGGCTCTGTGTGTCGTATCCCTTTGAGCGGGGACGTGAAGGTCAAAAGCGGGCGTTGGGACCGCTCCAACGTCAAATGGGTAAAGGATTTCGAGATCTTGACCGAGGAAAACGTGGGTGTTATTCGTACATCTGCTGATCTGGGTCAGGCCTTTGGCTCCTCGGAAGCAGAGATAATTGCCGGGGCCAACAATGCAGAGGCAATCCAAGCCTGCAAGGACGGCAAGGAGCTCCAGCAGTTCCTGTAGCTGAAGAACGGCTCGCCGCCTAGAACCTGAGAAAACTGCGCATTGCGCAGTTTTCTCAGGTTTGTTTATGGGGTCTGTCGCCAGCGCTCGAGCGTGAGCGTGGGGGAGAGCGAGCGTGACACGCAGGTGGTGAATGCGCCCTTCTCGTGGCGCTCTTCGGTGAACACGCTGTCGCGGTGGTCGGGGATGCCGTCGATCACTCGCATCACGCAGGTGCCGCACGTGCCTTCCGCGCACTGGGACAGGATGGGCACGTCCTCGTCCTCGAAGACGTCGAGGACGGATTCTCCCTCGGGGATGTGGTAGGTCTCGCCGTTGAAAATGACGTCGAAAGCGCCGTCGGCGTCGTGGTTCCCGGCGAGCGTTTCCTTGGTGGGGCGGTAGGTCTCGAAGTGGATGTTGTCCTGGGGGAGTGAGGCCAACGCAGTTTCGATAACGCCGTCCATGAAGCCGTGGGGTCCACAGACATACAAGTGCGTGTCCTCCGCAGGAACCGCTGAAGCCGCGAGTGCTTCCTCGATGTAGCCGGCCTGCTTGTCGCGCTCGACCGAAGCGAAGATGCTCTTGGTCTGGCCGTGCAGATAGGTGTCGATGAGGTGGCGCATCAGCGCGCGTTCCTCGCTTGAAGCGAAATACAGCACCGAGTAGTCGGCGTGTTGGATCTGGAGTTCTCGTGCCAGCGAGAAGATTGGGGCGATGCCCACCCCGGCACCGACGAGCACAGACCGCTTCGCGTCTTTGGCCAGGGGGAAATTGTTGCGGGGTGGGCGGATGCGGAGGGGGTCGCCGACCTCGATGCGGTGGATTGCCGCAGAGCCGCCCTTGGAACCGGCTTCGCGCTTGACCTCAATGCCGTAGGCGCCCTCCTTGTCACCCAGGTAGTGGGTGGGGAAGAGGGAGAATTGGCGCACAAGTTCCTCGCCATCGGGGGTGCGGAGGAGGAAGTCGGCGTGGCAGCCCGGCTCGTAGCCGGGAAGTGGGGCGCCGTCCTGCGTTTCAAACGTGATGAGCGCGATGCCGTGTGCCCGCTCGACACCGGTGACGGTGAGTTCGATGATGTCTCCGCTACCGCGTCGTTCCGTCTTCGTGGCGCGCCGGGATTCCAGTGCGGCTTCTCGGTCGGCTGCGTTTGGGTCTGCTTTCTTCTTTTTTCCTCCAAAAAACGCTGTAAATCTGCCGATGCCAGTGTCGTTTCCCATGGTGGACTCCGTCGAAAAGCGAATAGAAAATGTGTAATCCAAAAAGGGCGCCAAATTGGTTGCCGGGCCCGTTCTGTAATGGATAGTATAAAACCACGCAAAAAGTGACCGGCAATACACCACTGCATGACTATCGGATAGGTAACATGCGCGGGTGGAAGGCGGTTACTATCACTCTATTTGCGGCAAGCGAACCAACCCAGCCGCCCGTGAGGGGCGGCGCAAAAGTGCAGAGAAACGGGATGACGATGACTGCCAGCACAGATGTCCGCGAGGAGCATCAGTATCAAAATCCGGTGCGCCCGGAGATTCTCCCCATGTCGGACAATCCTTACGAGGACTTCCGCTACTTCTACCGCGACGGGATGCCGCTGCGGCCGGCGCCGAAGCGTCGCGTGAAGCGCCCCGGCTGGTCGAAGCTGCGCCACAACCTCTTTGACCGGTGGCACACGGTGGCCGACACCTGGGAGGGCTACGACAGTTTCCAGACCAAGCTGCTGGATGACCACATGTGGCAGACCGACGAGACCGGCTCGAAGCTGGCCGAGGCGTTCAAGCGCGATGGCGCCGAGAAGTCCCGCGCGGACTTCGAGCAGGCGCTCAACAGCGGAATCGACACGGTGGCCGACCCGTCGCCGGAGCTCGTGGAGTTCTTCGCCGAGGTAGACAACATCCCGGAGTGGATCGACCTTGAGGCCGCGGAGCGTGGCCGCATCGCCTACTACAACGTGACGCCGTCGGCAGAGCTGCTCTCCATCGGATTCGCCTACTGGGCCACCACGATGGAGGACCGCACTTCCGCGGCGACGGGCGAGACAGCGATGTTTGAGATCGAGTCCTTCACTCGCATCATCGAGACGGTGAAGTTCTTCGTTGACCTGGGCAAGAAGGGCGTGTTCGACCGCTACAGCGACGGCCTCAAAGCAGCGGTGCGCGTGCGCCTGCTGCACGCGCAGGCAAACCGAGGCCTGGAAAAGCTGTGGGGTCCCGAGCACTACAACGAGTTCGGTCGCCCGATCGGCTCCTCCTTCCTCGTCTCCGGCGAAGGCTGGTTCGCCCTCATGCCGATCGGGGTTGACGAGTTCTTCGGGCGCCCACACACGGGCGAGGAGTGGGACGACGTCGCCATGTACTGGGCGTGGGTCCTGCACCTCATGGGCGCCGAGGAGCGTCTGATCCCGAAGACGGGCGACGAGATGCGCAAGATGACCGACTTCATCTACGCCAACGGCGGCTACTCCTCCGATTACCACGTGCGCGTCGCCACCGCGCTCATGGGCATTCTGGAAGACCTTGATCCGAAGATGCCGGGGCAGGTGCTCGGCGCGCTGTCGCTGATCATCGGCGACGAGGACACGAAGTTCATGGTCAAGGGGTCGCGCTTCGAAGGGACCCCGTACCTGCACTGGAAGATCGCATTCCTGCTCAAGGCGAAGTCCGAGGCGGTCATCTACCGCCTGCTGGACAAGCTGCCGGGTGCGCAGGCCAAGAAGGCCAAGAAGGCCGGAGAGGGCAAGCCGCCGTGGTCTGACGTTTTCCAGCAGATCGAGGACTACGTGGCCGAGAAGGCCCCGGACGTCAAGGCCGAGTACAAGCTGCACGACACATCCAAGGAAGGCCTGCGCTAACCCCGCGCTGCCACCCCCAACTACAAGGAGACCCATCATGACCCAGACTTTTACTGAGAACCCGCTCGCGCAGGACCACTACGACCGCTCCGAGTGGCCGTCGGCGCGCGGCGACCGTGACGCTTTCGCTGCAAAGTTCGGCGAAGCCCGCGCGCAGCGCTTTGAGCAGGCGTTTTGGGCGAGCGATCCCATTGCGGATGCGCTGTTTACCAGCGGCCACAAGAGCAAGGAGATCATGCCGAACCTGCGCGAGGCACTCGCGCGCGGCGAGGCGACCGATTCCACGCTGCCCGAGGTCAAGGCGCTTATCGACGACATGAACGCGGCCCTCGACGGCGTCGACTGGGAGCGCCTCGAGCGCGGACAGCAGGCGGCGCTGGCGATCCCGGTGCTTGCGCAGAACCTGTCGCTCGGGCCGGGCGCGCTGATCCACACCTACATCACCCCGTCGATTGCAAACGTCCTGGTGAACACCGGCGAGCTCACGGAGGGCGCCGTGCACCGCCTGGCGTACACCACCAACTGGATCTACTCCGTCTACCTGAAGGACGGGCTGAAGCCGGGCAACGTCAGCTTCGTCCACACCGGCATGGTGCGCGCCATGCACGCCCACGTCCGCCGGGTGCAGGGCCAGCTGGGGCTGGACTACGCGGAGTGGGGCCGCCCGATCAGCGAGTTCGACATGCTCCGCACCTGGTTCGACTTCACCTACATCGCGTTTACGTATCTGCGGAACCTGGGTTACAGGCTGACGGTGGAGGAGGAGCAGGACCTGTTCTACCTGTGGAAAGTCGTGGGCATCATGCTCGGCATTCCGACCGACCTGCTGGACAATGAGACGGACATCGACGCCTCCCAGGCAACGATCGACGCGATCCACGCCGTCGACGGCGAGCCGAACGATGCGTCCCGCGCCCTCATCGACGCGCTCTTTAACGGCTTCCGCACCAACGTCAAGGCCATGCTGCCGTTCCCGGACGAGTCCATCGATGACTGGATGTACACCGCGACCCGACTCATGCACGGCGATGAGATTGCGGACCAGTTCAACGTCCCGCAGCCCGTTTCCCGCCCGTTCGTCGAGCTCGACCTGCCGCTGGTGCAGCAACGATTCGACCTGCTGCGCGCGAACCCCGAAGCGCTGGAGAAGGAAGTTGCGCAGAACCACCAGGCGCTTCTCGACGCCCTCACGCAGGAAACCTCCTACATGTCCCAGGACGAAGGCGTGAAAATGAGCGACGGGGCTTACAGGCCCGGCGCGTAGTGGTAGAGTTCACAAACAGCACGAGAAAGTAATCTACGAGAGGAAAATAGGACACGATGTCTAACCCGTACCGCGTACAGAACCCGATGACCAACGAGGTCGTCGAGACGTTCGATCACCCCACGGACGAGCAGGTGCAGGAGATCCTGGCCAAGTCCGACGAGGCGTTCCAGTCCTGGCGTCACACGTCGTACGAGGAGCGTGCGGCGATCGTCGGCAAGGCTGCGCAGCTGCTCAAGGAACGGAAGAACGAGCTGGCCAAGATCATGGCTGAGGAGATGGGCAAGTCGGTGCCGGAAGGCGAGTGGGAGGCCGACTTCTCCGGCGACATCCTGCAGTTCTACGCCGACCACGCGGCCGAGCACTGCGCTGACCAAAAAGTCGACGTCCCGGGCGGCAAGGCAGTAGTCCGCCGCCTCCCGCTGGGCATCCTGCTTGGCATCATGCCGTGGAACTTCCCGATCTACCAGGTGGCTCGCTTCGCCGGCCCGAACCTGATGAACGGTAACTGCATCCTGCTCAAGCACGCAGAGATCACCCCGAAGTCCGCCGCGGCGTTTGAGGCGATCCTCAAGGAGGCGGGCCTGCCGGACGGCGTGTTTACCAACGTGTACGCCTCCCACGACCAGATCGAGACCATCATCGCGGACCCGCGCGTCCAGGGTGTTTCCCTGACTGGTTCCGAGCGTGCCGGCGCGAAGGTCGCGGAGACCGCGGGCAAGAACCTGAAGAAGGTCGTCCTGGAGCTTGGCGGTACCGACCCGTACGTCATCCTGGACTCCGCCGACATCAAGACTGCCGCGCAGGATGCGTGGGCGAAGCGCGTGCAGAACGCGGGCCAGGTGTGTACCTCCAACAAGCGCATCATCGTCATGGAGGACATCTACGACGAGTTCGTCGACGAGATGGTGAAGATCGCAGAGTCTTACAAGAAGGGCGACCCGTCCAACCCGGGCGAGAACGAGTACTACCCGATGTCCTCCCGCAACGCCGCGGAGCTGCTGGACGACCAGGTCAAGCGCGCCGTCAAGGCGGGTGCGACGCTGCGCACCGGCGGCGAGCTGGACGACACCACCGCGTACTACTCCCCGGCAGTGCTCACCGACCTCCCGGTCGGCTCTGATGAGTACTACGAGGAGTTCTTCGGCCCGGTCGCTGAGATCTACAAGGTCTCGTCCGAGGAGGAAGCGGTGGCGCTGGCCAACAACTCCCGCCAGGGCCTGGGTGGCGCAGTGTTCTCCGAGGACACCGACCGTGCGATCAAGGTCGCGGACCAGATCGACACTGGCATGATCCACGTCAACCTCGGGCAGTACTTTTCCGCCGTGCTGCCGTTCGGTGGCGTGAAGCGCTCCGGCTTCGGCCGCGAGCTGTCCGTGTTCGCGCTCGATGAGTTCGTGAACAAGCAGTACCTCTACGTGAACGACTAACAAGTTCACAGACTCGCGCGTTGTCGCTCGCAGGCGGCGCGCGGGGCGAGGGTGAAGCCCCAGATTGCGCAGCGCAAGCGCGGTCTGGGGCTTCACCTGTCACACCGGTAACAGGTAAAGTCGGTCCGGTGATCAAATTCTCCAACGTCACCAAGGTTTACCCCACGTCGACCCGGCCTGCGCTGGACGACGTGTCGTTCACGATCGGAGACGGGGACTTCGTCTTCCTCATCGGCCCGTCCGGCTCCGGTAAATCCACCTTCCTGCAGCTGATGATCCGGGAGGAGAACGTCTCTTCCGGAGACATCTATTTCAACGACTTCCACGTCAACGAGCTGCGCGGCAAAGAGGTGAACAAGCTGCGCCAGTCCATCGGCTACGTCTTCCAGGACTTCCGGCTGCTGCCCAAGCTCAGCGTGTACGACAACGTCGCGTTCGCGCTGGAGGTGATTGGCAAATCGAAGGAGCGCATCAAAAAGCTGGTGCCGGAGGCGCTCGAGCTAGTCGGTTTGGATGCCAAGGCGAACCGCATGCCGCACGAGCTGTCTGGCGGTGAGCAGCAGCGTGTGGCGATTGCGCGCGCTTTCGTCGATAAGCCTGCGCTCATGCTTGCCGACGAGCCCACGGGCAACCTCGACCCTGCGACCGCCGATGGGATCCTGGCGCTGCTCTCGCGCATCAACCGGATGGGGACCACCGTGGTGATGTCCACGCACAACGCCCGCGCGGTGAACGACATGCGCAAGCGCGTGATGGAACTCGATTTGGGCCGACTCGTGCGCGACGACGAGCACGGCGTGTACGGAAACGTGAGGGGATAGCTGTGAACTGGAATTTCATTTTCCGCGAAGGATTCCGCGGGCTGGGGCGCAACGTCACCATGACCATTGCCCTGATCATCACGACCGCCTTGTCGCTGGTGCTCGTCGGGGCGGGCATCTTGATTTCGCAGGCGACGAGCGAGACGAAGGACCTGTACCTGGACCGCGTCGAGGTCATGGTGGAGCTGGACGAGGACATCTCCGCGAACGACAAGGACTGCTCGTCCGACGCCTGCAAGGAGGTGCGCGACGCGCTGCAGGGGGACAGCGGGGTAGAGCAAGTGACGTTCCGCTCCCGCGAGCAGTCGTACGAGCGGTTCAAGGAGCTGTTTGAGGAGTCCGAGCCGGACCTGGTGCGCGAGACGACCCCGGACGCGCTGCCGGCGGCGCTGCACGTGCGCCTGGCGGATCCGGCGGATACCTCACCGATTGAGAAGATCTCGTCGATGCCGCAGGTGACCGTCGTGACGGACCAGGCGGACACGGTGCGCGAGGCGGCCGGCACGATGGATACGTTCCGTAACGTGACCTTCACCGTTGCCGCGGCGCAGGCGCTGGCGGCGATCTTCCTCATTGTGAATTTGGTGCAGCTCGCCGCGTTCAACCGCCGCGACCAGATCGGCATCATGCGCATGGTCGGCGCGTCCCGCTGGTTCACGCAGGCGCCGTTCGTGCTGGAGGCGCTGATTTCCGTGTTCGTGGGCGCGGTGCTGGCAACGATTCTCACGTGGGTGGCAAAGCGCTCGATCGTCGATCCGATGCTGGGCGACCTGTACTCGTCGTCGCTGATCGCGCGCGTGCCGGACTCCGCCGTGTGGACCGTCATGCCGCTCGTGGGGCTCGGCGCCATGGTCGTCGGCGCGGTGGCGGCGCAGGTGGCACTTCGTTCTTACGTGCGTAAGTAGTACACTTGTTGCTCCTATGGCCAAGAAGAGTAAAAAGAAGAAGCTGAGCAACACCGGTGTCCTCGCGACCAACCGGAAAGCTCGGCATGACTACACCATCTTGGACACCTGGGAGACTGGCATCGTGCTCTACGGCACGGAAATCAAGGCCTTGCGCGAGGGCAAGGTCTCGCTGGTCGAGGCCTTCGCCACCATTGATAACGGCGAGGTCTGGCTACGCAATATGCACATCCCCGAATACTCGCGCGGCCACTGGACCAACCACCCGCCGCGCCGCACCCGCAAGCTGCTGCTGCACCGCCGCGAGATCGACTCGCTGGAGGGCAAGATTCGCGACGGCAACCGCACCCTCATCCCGCTGTCCCTGTACCTCAAGGACGGCCGCGCGAAGCTGGAGCTCGGCCTGGGACAGGGCAAGCAGGACTACGATAAGCGTCGCGCGATTAAGCGTCGCACCGAGGATCGCGAGATCGCCCGCGACCTGGGCCGCAAGTTCAAGGGGATCAAGGCTTAGCCTCTTCACGCTACGGTGGTGCCCATGAAGACTGCACTGATTACCGGCTCGTCCCGCGGCATCGGCCGTGCGATCGCCGAGGAGCTTGGCAAGGACCACCACATCATCGCGGGCGCGTCGCGCGACGCCTCCGAGGTAGTCCGCGCGCTGCCAAGCGCAGAACCCTTTGAGGTGGACCTTACCGATACCGAGGCGCTCATTCGCGCCGCCCGCGCCATCGAGCAAGTCGACGTGCTCGTCCACGCGGCCGGCGTGCTGCACAAGGCCCCCTTCGCCGAGCTCACCGAGGCGCAGTGGCGGGAGTCCATGGAGGTCAATGTCCACGCGCCCATCACCCTCACCAGGGAATTGCTGCCCGCTTTACGACGCTCACGTGGACTCCTCCTCACCATCAACTCAGGCGCCGGCTTCTTCGGTGTTCCCGAAAACTCCGCGTACTGCGCGTCAAAGTTCGCGCTCCGCGGCTTCACCGACGCGCTGCGCCTGGAAGAAGCCGGCGCCATCCGCGTCACCTCCTTGCACCCCGGGCGAACGAACACGGACATGATCGCAGCTCCGCAGCACGGTGATGCCCCGAAGATGGCGGCGACCTCGGTGGCCAAGGCCGCGCGCCTCGCCGTCGACGCCGGCCCCGATGCGGTGGTGGACTTCCTCCGGATCACGCCGACCGGCCTGGAATAGGCGCCGGGTGCTTGCAGTTGAAGAGGGGGAGAGGTAGAGTTACTTCTCCTACGGTTCCCGTAGTTGACAAGGGGTCGATTCAGGTTTCGACTTCATCGACTTAGCCAGGGGAAGCGTGCCGGTGCAGGCTGGAGACCACCGTAAGCGTCGCAGCAACCAATAAACGCAGAGAAGAACTCTCAGCGTGACTTCGCCCTCGCTGCCTAAGAGCTAGCGACCGCGAGTCTGTCAGGCCGGGGACGTCCCCGACCCGGTACCTGGCATCGACTTAGGGGACTCGCCTCCCGGGCTTGTGAGTGGGCCTTTGGGAGGGACACTTCACACTTACTGGGCTCATCATCCGGACATGTCCGCCTGATCCGGAGGGCCGAGCAGAGGTAGCGCGCGGACTGCGCACGGAGAAGCCCTGGCGCGGTGATGAAGGACCCGGGTTCAATTCCCGGCGGCTCCACCGAGTGCGAACGCCCGCTGGTCTGCAATGGCCAGCGGGCGTTTCTTTTTGCCAGTTCACCTAAAGTTTTCAATTCGAGATATTCCTGCGCGCGCCACGTGAGGGATCACCGCTGAAGAATCAACCGCTAGAAGTTTCGCGTTAACGCAAGCATTGGGTTGCTAAAAACCTGTTGTGTGCTGGGGGTTTGCGTGTTTGTGTTGTTCGTGGTTAAGTGTTTCCTCGTTGCCGAGAGCGAGTGAGTCGCTCGGAGGGAACGAGATAATTTCACAGTGTTGCGGGCTTGGTTGCTTGAGTTTGGTTGAGGTTTTCCTCGATTTTGACTTTTGTTTACCTTGTGTGTA
>NZ_CAMPQC010000025.1:0-31817 GCF_946902955.1 Corynebacterium sp. Marseille-P8863
CTGTGCCACTCGTCTAGCTTTTTTGACTCTCTGTTTCTACTATCCTTTTCTTTTTTTTTTTTTTTTTTTTTTTTCAAGCAGAAGCCGGCATCCGATTTTCCCTCTTGTCTCGTGGGCTCGGAGATGTGTAAAAGAGACGGGGCGCGGGCCCCGCCCCACCGTCAGCACTCGCCGTGCAAAAGAGGACCCCGCCGGTCGCGCGAAGCGTCCTGGCGGGGTCCATCCCATCCCTAACCCATTTCACCCCAGTGGGGCGAAAGGAGACCACTCATTTCCAAGCCCCTATTACTTGGAATGAGCCAGCAAAGCGTAACACACGGTATGCACCTTTGCTTATCCGCGCCCCTTCGCGCCGGCGAACGACACCACAGCAAGGACGAGACCAGCGCACATGCCGGCCCACAGCGCTGTGGTAGAGCCCCCGTTGCCGGCGGCAGACAGGCTCGCCGTCGTCCAGTGCATCGGGGTCGCGCCGGCGGCGTACTCCCAGACCTTGCCAACCGGTGCGGTAGATGCGGTCCTCCACAGCCAGCCGACCAGGCCGACTTGTGCCACGGCGAGGACGCCCGCGATGGGCAGGCCGACACGGGTACCGAGGGCAGCGCCCAGCACGTCGGTAAGCCCGGCGCTCGCGGCCGCACCGACAACCAGGCCGAGCGCGAGCAGCCCGGCGGTCGCGGCGGTAAGACCGCTGCCCAGGACTGCGACGAGGGCGCCGCCGGCCGCGGCGACGAACAGGCTGCCGAGCCCGAGGATCCACCAGCGGCGGGCCGGGGCGAGGCGCGCGGCCGAGCCCGTGGCGGTGCCGCCGAGCATGACCAGCGCCGCGATCAGCATTGCCGCGACCGGTGCGAGCGTGGACCGCGGCGCCGGAGCCTCGGAAGCACCAGCACCAGAGCCAGTACCACCAGAGCCAGCACCAGAACCAGCCGCAGCCGGCATCGCCTTGCGGACGGCGGCGATCTGGTCGGAGGTCTTGTTGGCCATCTCGTCGATCTTGGCCGCGCCCTCCTGCAGCTGCGTCACGCCGTCGGTGGCGCCGGAGGCTTGGTCGTTGAGCGTGGTCAGTCCGTTGGCAAGCTCGGCGGCTCCGTTGGTGGCCGAGTAGATGCCGTCGTGGTAGGCGTACCCGGGCACAGAGAGCTGGTTGGCCACGTCGCGCGATCCCTTGCGCAGCTCCTCGAGCTGGCCCAGCATCTCGGGCGGCAGCTGGGCGGTCTCCGCCTGGCCGCGCAGCCCCTCGAGCGCTGTCCGGGCCTCCTTCACGTCCGGGTCCTTCGCGTCCTTGGTGGACTCCAGGGTGCGGTCGATGGTAGCCACGACCTGGCCGCGTACCGCGTCGAAGCCGGCGACCTGGTCGGCCACTCCCCCGATGGCGTCGGCGACCTGGGTGGCGCCGCCCGCCAGTTGGCCGGTGCCGGCCTGCAGCTGGACCATGCCGTTGGACAGCTCCTGCGAGCCGGTTTGGGCGGCGGCGATCGCGTTGATCAATTCCTGCGAGGAGGTGTCGAGTTGGGACACTCCGTCGACAAGCTGCCTGGTGCCCTGCGTGAGGAAGCCGGCCTGCGCGCTGGCCTCGCCGGCCGCCTTGCGAGCCTCCACCAACCCGTCCTGCCCGGGCGCCACGGCCGGGGCACCGGTGGTGTCGTCGCCGGAGCGGGTCCACGTACTCGCGGGGCTGAGGGGCAGGAACACGCCGACGATGAGGACAAGGACGGCACAACAGAATCGCCATTTCATGCAACTCAATGTAACCCGAGTTACTGGCGTGACTGGGTGCGGCGCACCGAAACGCGCTTTTCGACGCCCACGCGCAGCAGCACCATTAATAAGGTGCGATTCAGCGCCGTTGCAGGTTCATCAAAACTGCCTGGTACCGTTTCAGGTGTTGTCGCCACGGCTGGGTGGCTCTGCGCGCGTGTGCGCTGCCCGGATCGGCTCACCGTGGCAGGCGCACACGAATTGGCCACCTATGTTTTGGAGAGGGTTCACCATGACACTCCCTGTCGTGCTCGCATTAGTTGCGGCGACAGTGATCCTGTCACCCATTCTCGTGCGCGCGATGGACCGCAAAGCCGGTTACCCGATCGCGCTGATCCTCGCGGCCGCCGCCGTCGTCCTTGGGCGAGAGTTCCCGGGCGTCGCCGACGGGCAGCCCCTTGAGTGGGAGGTGACTTGGGCCCGCGACATCCTCGGGGAAGGTAGCGCCGTGTCGTTTGCGCTGCGCGCCGACGGGTTGAGCATCTTCTTCGCGCTGCTCGCCCTGGTCATCGGCACGGTTGTGATGGCGTACTCGGCCGCCTACCTGCCAAAGCGGGACGGCAACACGAGCTTCTACACCATCATGACGGCGTTTACGCTGTCGGTCCTGCTGCTTGTACTGGCCAACGACACAGTCCTGCTGTTCGTCGGCTGGGAGCTCGTGTCCATCGCATCCTTCCTGCTCATCGCGCGTTCGGGTTCCGGCGGCGAGGCCGGGTCCTACCGCACGCTCATGCTCACGTTCTTTGGTGGGTTGACGCTGCTGGCGGCGTTGGGTGTGGCGTCGATAAGCGCTGGCTCCACGAGGCTCACCGACGTCCTGGCGTCCGACGTATGGCAGTCGAACCCCAGCCTGACCACCACCGTTGCCATCCTGGTGGCAGTCTCCGGCTTTACCAAGGCCGCACAGTTCCCCTTCCACTTCTGGCTGCCCGAGGCGATGGCCGCGGCCACCCCGGTCTCCGCGTTCCTGCACGCCGCGGCCGTGGTCAAGGCCGGTGTTTACCTGCTGCTGCGCTTCTCCGCGATCTTTGCCGACGTGAGCGCGTGGAACTGGCTGCTGCTGGTCGTGGGTCTGGGCACCGCAATCATGAGCGCCCTGTTCGCCATCACCAAGACGGACCTGAAGCACCTCACCGCCTACTCCACGGTCTCCCACCTGGGCTGGATCGTGGCGGCCATCGGCGTGGGAACCCCGATTGCGCTGGCTGCGGCGCTCACGCACACGCTCGCGCACGCGCTGTTTAAGTCCTCGCTGTTCATGCTCATCGGCGTGGTCGACCACGAAGCGGGCTCACGCGATATGCGCCGCCTGGGCAAGCTGTGGGACAAGATGCCGTTTACCTTCGCATCCACCGTCATCGCCGCCGCTTCCATGGCCGCGATCCCGCCGCTGTTCGGCTTCATCTCCAAGGAGTCCATCCTGGGCGCATTCGAGGAGACTGAATACGGCATGGCGCTGCTGCTCATCGCTGGTTTCGCCGCACTGCTCACCTTCATCTACTCCGCCAAGATCGTCTTCGGGGCATTTTTCGACGGCCCGAAGGATATGAGTGACGTCCACGAAGCACCGGTGAGCCTTTGGCTGCCGGCCGCGCTGCCCGGCGCGATGTCACTGGTCGTGCCGCTGCTTCTCGGATGGGTCGACGGCTCGATCGACGCCGCGGTCCACACCATCACCGGCACCGAGGACTACCACTCGCACCTGGCGCTCTGGCACGGCGTGAACGCTCCGCTGATCGTCTCTCTGGCCGTGCTGGTCCTGGGCGCGCTCATCGTCGCGTTCGCCCGCCGCAGCCTGTTCGACTCCGTGGAAAACAAGCAGCTGCTGCCCACCAGCGGTAACGACCTGCTTGCCGGAATGGTGACTGGCTTGGGTGCGCTTGGGCGCGGCCTGGGCCAGATGGCGAACACATTCAACCCGTCCCGCCACCTGTTGCCAGTCCTGGCGCTGGTGGTCCTGCTGGGCCTGACAACGATTGTGGGCACCGAGGGCGTCGACGGCATGCCGCTGGCACCGCGCGCCGAAGGGCTCGATGTGTGGTGGGACCTCATCCCATTCGCCATCATCGCTTTGTCGGTGCTGGGCATGGTCTTTACCCGCTCCCGCCTGGCGTCCGCAATTCTGTTGGGCACCGCCGGCGTGGGCATGACACTGCAGATGCTGCTGCTCGGCGCGCCGGACGTGGCGCTGACGCAGCTGCTGGTCGAGTCGCTCACCGTCATCGTGATCATGGTGGTGCTGCGCTACCAGCCGCGCATGTTCCCCAGGACGTCGACCAACCGCAAGGTCGCGGCGGGCATTTTCGCCATCCTGGCCGGTGTGGTCGCGTTCTTCGGCGTGTACGGCCTGCTGGGCCGCCGCGACCGCTCCGACCTGGCCATGTGGTACCTCAACGAGGGCGCTGAGGCCACCGGGGCGGACAACATCGTCGCCGTGATCATCGTGGAGTTCCGCGGATTCGATACCCTCGGCGAGCTCTCGGTGCTGGGCATGGCCGCCGTGGTGATCGCTGCGGTGACCCAATCCATGCCGCGTCACATGTTCGAGGCGGGCACTCGCCCCCGCCCGTTCGGCCAGTCCCAGTTCAACTCGGTGCCGATCCGCAAGGGCACGGCCCTGGTCGTCCCGGTGCTGGTCGTGCTGTCGGTGCTCATCTTCTTCCGAGGCCACACCGTGCCCGGCGGCGGCTTCGTCGCCGCGCTGGTCATGGCCACCGCGTTCGGCCTGAGTTACCTCTCGCGCGGCGCGGACACCGAAGTGGTCAAGCCGTTTACGCCAATCGCGCTGACAGGCTGGGGCATCATCATCGCCATTGGGGCAGGCTTCCTGGGCTTCTTCGAGGGTGGCTTCCTGTACGCCATCCACGGCCACATCGCCGGGGAACACATGACGACCTCGCTGATCTTCGACTTTGGTATTTACCTGGCGGTGTTGGGCATGGTCACCCAGGCCATCAACGCGCTGGGCGGCTATCTGCGTCCGGGCACCGAGATGGACAACCTGGATTACTCCCGTAGCGAGCCGGAGAACCCGCTGCCGGATGTCCCCGCCCCGGAGGAGCCGGAGGACGCGGTGGACGCGCACCCGGCGCCGCTGAACCCGGCCTCCAACCCGAAGCCTATGCAGACAAAGGAGCTGTAACCCATGGTCATGGCACTTACTATCGCAGTACTCATAGCCGGAGCGGTCTACCTGGTGATGCAGCGCGGTATGGTCCGCGTGGTCTTCGGGATGTCGCTGTTCGGCCATGCCTCAAACCTCACACTGCTCGCCGCGGGTGTGGGCGCGTGGCGCGGCGAATCGTTTCCCTCGCGCACTCCGATGGAGGACATTGCGGACCCGCTGCCGCAGGCGTTCGTCCTGACCGCCATCGTGATCGCAATGGCCACCACCACGATCCTGCTCATGCTGGCATCGCTGGGCAAGAACGATGACACCTTCGACGCGCCGAGCAAGGTGGGTAAGTCCCACAAGGGCGAAAAGTTCGACCCGAACCTGCTCTCCCCGAATGCGCTGTCTACCGCCGGCCGTAATTCGCGCCTGAACCCGAAGAAGTTGGAGGCCCAGAACTGATGACCGCCGACGCAATTCTCCCCCTGCTTGTTGCAATCCCGCTCATCGTTTCAGCGGTGACCGCGCTGAGCCCGAGCAAGAAGCTTAACGACGCCCTGTCGCTCCTCATCCCAGCCATCAACCTGGGACTCGGCGTGTGGCTCTTTGGCTACACCGCTACCAACGGTCCGCTTTCTCACGTCGTGGGCCTGTACCAGGGCGGTGTGGGTATCTCCTTTGTGGCGGATCAGTTCGCCGCAGTCATGATCGTGACCACGATGATCGTGGCACTGACGGCCAACTGGTTCGCCATCGCCGCGGGTGAAACGCAGGCCCGGTTCTACACGCCGTTGACCCTGGTGCTGATCACCGGTGTTTCTGGCGCGCTGCTCACCGCCGACCTGTTTAACTTCTTCGTCATGATTGAGGTCATGCTGTTGCCGTCCTACGGCCTCATCGCCATGACTGGTACGCGCAACCGCCTACGCTCCGCGCGCGCCTTCGTCCTGGTCAATCTGGCAGCGTCGACGCTGCTGGTGATGGGCGTTGGCTACCTCTACGGTGTAGCTGGTGCGGTCAACATCGCTGCGCTTCAGGGGGCTGCGGCCGGCAACGGCCCCGTCACCGTGGCAGCCGGCCTGGTCGTCATCGCCGTGGCGGCCAAGGCCGGCGTGTTCCCGGTGTACACCTGGCTACCGCGCACCTACCCCGCATCCAGTGCCGCGGTCATGGGCTTGTTCTCCGGCCTGCACACCAAGGTGGCCGTCTACATGCTCTTCCGCATCTGGGTGGTCATCTTCGACATGGACCCGCGCTGGAACACCCTGATCATCGTGATCATGGTCATCTCCATGCTCTTCGGTGGTTTCGCTGGCCTGGGCGAGTACACGATTCGTCGCGTGGTGGCTTACCAGATGGTCAACGGCATGCCATTCATTCTGATCATGCTCGCGTTTACCAACGCGGGGGCAGACGCACGTTACGCCCTTGCAGCCGGCCTGATTTACATGCTGCACCACATGATCACCGTCGCCGCGCTAGTGCTGAACTCCGGCGCGATTGAAGAAACCTACGGCACAGGCACCATCGGCAAACTTTCGGGCTTGGCTCGGCGCGACCCGTTCACCGCGACGGTGTTCGCGGCTGGCGCGTTTTCCATCGTCGGCTTCCCACCGTTTTCTGGCCTGTTTGGCAAAGTCACCATCGTCATGGCCGCAGCCAGCGCAGGAGACTGGCGCAGCTGGGTGGCCATTGCCACCATCATCATCGCTTCTTTCGGTGCGCTGCTGGCCATGATGCGTGTGTGGAAGGAAGTCTTCTGGGGTCGCCCGATGCAGCAGTATCCGAAGGCGCTCAACGTGCGCTGGAAGTTCCTGCTCCCGTCGGGTGCGTTGATGATCCTCTCGCTGGCGATGTTCCTCGGAGCCGGCCAGCTATGGGGCATTTCCACCGCCGCCGTCGACAGCCTGTTGGATGTCGACGCCTACTCCACCGCTACATTGGGCACCGACCCAATTGGTGTCCCCGACATCAACTCGCTGCAGGGAGGCGAGCACTAACATGGCACAACGATCTGCACTGAACAGTATCGGACACGCGATCGGCTACGGCGCCTGGTTGATCAAAGAAATCTACGTCGCAGGCATCGACGCCACCATCGCCGCCTTCAAGCCCGATACGGGGATGCACCCCTGCGTGGTCTTCTACCCCATGCGGGTAAGTACGGACTGGGAACGCTTCTGGTTCTCCACCTCGATTACCGCCACCCCGGGCACGCTTTCGCTGGGCTTCCGGCACGCGGCGTCGGAGGAAGGTCGCGATCTGCTCATCGTCCAGGCCGCGTTCGGTGACGACCCCCACCAGGTCATTGAGGATCTCGCCGATATGGAGGAGCGCCTCAAGCCGGAGCTTAAGGACACGCCTATCGACGCCTCGAAGGTCCTGTGGAAGCCGTATGAGCACCTGGGCCCCGAGCACGCCGAGCAACTGCCTGCCGCAGAAAGGATGGACTAGCCCATGTTCCAGACCATCATGACCGTCTGCATCATCGTCATGGCGCTGAGCCTGGTCGCAGGCCTGGCCAAGCTCATTCTCACCAGCGATGAGCTCTCCCGATCGGTGATCGCCGACTTCGTCTTCTACTCCATGGCCGCGATCTTCTTGGTGTGGACCCTGTTCACTCCGAGCCTGATCACCTACGAGATCCCCATCCTGGCCGCCTTGGTCTGTGGTGTGATCCCCACCATTTCCATGGCCCGCATCATCTCGAGAGGACGCCGCTAATGAGCATCATCGAAATTGTCGTCGCTGTCCTGGTCGTTATCTCCACGATTTTCGTGGTCGCCGCGGCTCTCCTCCAGCTGCGCGCCCCCGACGCACTGACCCGGGCGAACCTGCTCGGCCCACTCGTGTGCCTCGCGTTCCCACTCCTGATCGTGGCGAACCTGCTCATGAGCTGGTCCACAGACGGTTTCGTCGTCAACGACTTTATCCGCGCCATCCTGGCCATCGCCGGCGTGTGGATCATCGGTTCGGTCGGCTCCTTCGTCATCGGCCGCGCCATCCACGGTGTGACCGTCGTCGACGCAAAGGACAAGACCTCGCGCAACGTGCCACAGTAGGCGGGGTTATACCCAACCTCGCTCGCGGGCGATGGTGTAGGCCTCGAAGCGATTTTCCGCCCCGGTCTTTGCAATCGCGGAGGAAATGTAGTTCCGCGTCGTGCCGGCCGCCAGGTGCGCCGCTTGGGCAATCGCCTCAATAGATCCGCCCTTGCCAACCAGCTCGAGTACCTCGGCCTCCCGTGCGGTCAGCGGCGATTCACCGGCCGCGATCGTCGTGGCCGCGAGCTCAGGGTCGACGTAGCGCTTGCCCGCATCCGCCGCCCGTACCGCAGCCGCGAGCTCACCGGCCGCAGCCGTCTTTGGCAAAATGCCGAGCACTTTGGAATCCAGGGCCCGCCGCACAACGTTGGGTCTTGCGTGGCTGGTGACGACGACCACGTGGGCGTCGATAAGCGAGGCAAGAGCAATGCCATCCGACTCCCCCGCACCGAGCTGCAGGTCGGCCACCACAACATCCGGGCGCAAAGTAGCCGGCAGCTCCTCCCACCACGCGAGAAAGTCCGCGCCCGAGTAGGCGACGTGCACCACGTCGATGTCCTCCTCCAGGCCGATGAGTGCGGCAAGGGAATCGGCGACCAGAGTTTCATCATCAACCAATACGACCCGAATCATGCATTCTCCTTAAGCTGCACGCAAAAGCGTTCAACGCTGCGCTCCACGCTAATCGACGCCCCGTGCTCGGCCGCGCGTCGCCGCAGCCCCTCCAAGCCAGTGCCTCCGCTTTCCCCGGGCCGAGGATTGTTGTTGGTCACCGCGACCTCGTGCGGTTGCATCTCGAACGACACGGCCGTCGCCTGGGAATGACGCAGGATATTCGTCGTGGTTTCGCGCACGAACCAGGCCGCGGTCTCGCGCAGCTCCAGGTGCACGTCCTCGCTGGTGCCCGTCACCGTAACTTCAGCACCAGCACCGGCGAGCACCTGCTTCGCGCTCTCCAGCTCGGTGGCCAGGTCGGGAGTGCGGTAGTTATTGACCACGCTGCGCATATCGGAGGCTGCGCGCTGCGTGAGCTCGTGCAACTCGCGCAGTTCCTGGGACACACGCGGATCCTCGCGCTCGGCGAGGGCGAGCGCGAGCTGTGACTTGATCGTCAGGGCCGCGAGGTGCTGCCCCATCGTGTCGTGGAGATCCTGCGACATGCGCAAACGCTCCTGCGCGGCGGTGAGCTGCGACTCGAGGCGGCGGGCGCGCTCCGTTTCAATCATCGCGCGGGAAAACCACTTGGTAAAGGGCACCGTCACCACGCACGCAATGCTGTAGGCCACAACGATCGCGGCGATCTCCACCGAGCCGAACAGGAATACGCTCGCGAGCGCGCACGCGAGGGCAAACGTCGTCCACATCCGCTGCTTGGCCATGAAGGGCAGGAAGGCAAGCTGGACGCTAAAGAACGCCGCCCCGACCGCGATCGCTGAGGCCGCCTTCCACTCCGCCGGGCCGAAGAGGAGCACCACCGCGCACACCGCCAAGACAATAAGGTGGGCGAGCATCCCCCACCGCAGCCAGCCGCTGCTGTGCTCGCGCGCCTCCAGACGCAACTCTGGCCTGGTTTCCAGCACCACCGTCCCGACAAGACTCGCCAGCACCGCAATGCCCACGCCAACGAACGTCTCGGCCTGAGTTGCCCCCGAGCGCCTCACAATGACCGAGGAAAAGGTCCCGACGAACAGCCACAGCATCCCTATGAGCGACCAGCGGTTGAGCGTGAGGAACCGCGACGAGAAGTCCGACTCCGAACTCCTCGCCGCGGGAAGGGGCTGCATGTGCGTCATAGTGTGCTCCGAGGGTAGCAGCGCTTGAGCCACTAGCGGTGCGTTTCCCAGCGCATGCGACGGTACCCCGCCGTGAGCAGTACCGCAGCCCACACCGTGAGCAGAAGCAGCGGCGTTGCCGCCTCCGTCAACAGCGAGCCGAAGGATCCCTCGCCGATCCACCCATCACGGAAGACGTCGCTTGTCAGCGCAAACGGCGTGCGGTTGATGATGCCTGCGATGCCTTCCGGCAGGTGCTCACGGATCCCGGTCTGCGAGAAGATCACGAGCATCAGCACCGGCATGGACGTGATCTGCGCGCCCTCCGCGTTTTCGGTAAAACGACTGGTCAGCATCGCCAACCCGTGGGAGACCGCAACGCCGAGCAGCATCGCAATCACCATGATCAACGGGTTTTTCGGCCACACGTGGGGTACCGGCGGGTCAATCGGCAGCACCATGGACATGCTCGAAAACGCGACTACCACGATGACCGCCAGCACGAGGGTGAGCGCAGCAAGCGGGAGACAAATGGCAGTCAGAAGCTCCCAGTCGCGGGACTCGCCCGTGCGCAGACGCTTGAGCACCCCCTCGTCGCGCCTGGTCACCGCCATGGAAAGCGCGGGATAGAACACACCGAAGCTCAGCGCGAACAACACGAACACCTCAGATGCCGCCGCGGTCGACCCCACCGACTGGTCCCCGACCAACCACAGGAAGAGTGGCAACAGTAGCGGGAAAACGAGGCCGGCGAAGACAAGCAGCCGGTTGCGGGTGAACTGCAGCCACTCGGCGCGGCCGAGGGCCCGCAGCCTGCGCGCGGCGTGGTTCGTGGGGTTCATCGTGGTCGTGCTCATGCTGCTTCGTCCTTTCGGGTGGTGTGGGTACGCTGCGTTGCTGCGACGCCGTGGAAGACTCGTTCCAAGTTCGCGGGCTGCGCTACAAATTGGGCCAGTTCGAGGTTCCTCTCGCGCGCCCACTGCAGGATTGCGGAGGCGTCGTCCTGCAGTCTGGAGGTGTGCACCGATACTTTCGTGCCCTCGGAAATGTCGGTGCTGTGCACCAGCGCCCCGGGAAGGTTTGGCAGCGCAGGGGCTGATGTGCTGTGCAGTACGAACTCGATGGTGGAGGGCACCGTGCTCGCTAACTCCGTGGTCGTGCCCTCGACCTCGATGCGGCCGCCGTGCATAATCGCGATGCGGTCGCAGAGGTACTCGGCCTCTTCGAGGTAGTGCGTGGTCAACACGATCGTCACCCCACGGTGCTTCAGTCCGCGCAGCAGCTCCCACACGCGGCGACGAGACTCAGGGTCGAGTCCGGTCGTCGGCTCATCTAAGAACACCACGTCCGGACTTCCCAGCAGCGCGCAGGCAAGGTCAAGGCGCCGCTGCTCGCCGCCTGACAGCGCCCCGACTGTCACCTCACGTTTATGCGTCAACTGGACGTCTGCCAGCACGTCGTCGATTGGCAGCGGGGCGGTGCACGTGCCCGCCCACATGGTCAACGTTTCCTCCACGGAAAGTGCGCGCGGCAGCCCACCGGACTGCAGCATGATGCCTGTGTGCGGGCGCACCCGTGCACGGTCTGCCACCGGGTCCATCCCCAAGACGCGCACCTCGCCCGCGCTCGGTGCGGCGAGCCCCTCCAGGATTTCCAGCGTGGACGTCTTGCCCGCACCGTTGGTGCCCAACAGGCCGTACACCTCGCCGCGGGCGACATGGAGGCTGATGCCGTCGACTGCGGTGAACTCGCCGTACCGGCGTTGCAAATTATCTACTTCGATGACGTTTTCCATGACTTCTACCCTGCCGAGAATGCATCCCGGCTGGTAGAAGCGTTTGTCACCGATTGCGCATGACAAAAGTCATGCCCGTTAGGGTCCGCGGCCGCGGACCCTAACGGGCATTGGCTTACGCAGCGAGAGAGAGACTACTTCTCCTGCTCAGCGCGCTTCTTGGCCAGGGACTCGCGGACCTTGGTCTCCAGGTCAGCGTCGACCTTGCCCCAGTAGGCGTAGACGCGCTCTTCAACGTCCTTGTTCTTGATTGCCATCATCTTGTTGGTGATGCTGTGCACGAAGCGCTCCTTGGCCGCGTCGTCGAACACGTCGCGGTAGAGCGTGGTGGCCTGGCCGAAGTCGTCGTCCTCGGCGTGCTTGACGTAAGCGTCGCGCACCAGGCCAGTACCCTCCGGATCCGGGTTGACGTAGAGGTTCTCCGCCTGGCCGTAGTCGGTGAAGTTGGAGGAAGAATCCTCGTTGTTGTCCAGGTAGCCGGCGCCCTTCTCGGTGCGGTTGGGCACGTAGTTCGGCTCGTTCTCCTCGTTGAAGAAGTACGCCATGCTGCCGCGCTCGGAGTAGGTGTTCACCTCGTTGAGCGGGCGGTTGACCGGCAGGTCCTTGTAGTTCGCGCCGATGCGGTAGCGCTGCTGGTCGGAGTAGGCGAACACGCGGGCCTGCAGCATGCGGTCCGGGGACAGGCCAACACCCGGGACCAGGTTGGCCGGGTCGAGCGCGAGCTGCTCGATCTGGGCGTGGAAGTTCTTCGGGTTGCGGTTAAGCACGAAGTAGCCGACGGGGATGAGCGGGTAGTCCTTCTGCGACCAGGTCTTGGTCAGGTCGAAGGGGTTGAAGCGGTAGTCCTTTGCCTCCTCGAACGGCATGATCTGGACCTTCACGTCCCAGATCGGGTAGTCGCCGTCTGCGATGGCGTTGAAGAGGTCCTCGCGCTGGAAGTCCGGGTCGGTGCCCGCCTTCTCGGTGGCCTCCTCGTCGGTGAAGCACTCCCAGCCCTGGCGGGTCTTGAAGTGGTACTTCACCCACACCGGGGTGCCTTCCTCGTTGATCCACTGGAAGGTGTGGGAGCCGAAGCCGTCCTGGTGACGCGAGGTCTTCGGGGTGCCGCGGTCGCCCAGCAGGTAGGTCACCTGGTGCGCGGACTCAGGCGTACGGGTCCAGAAGTCCCACTGCATCTCGTCGTCGCGCAGGCCGGAGTTGGGCTGGCGCTTCTGGGAGTGGATGAAGTCTGCGAACTTCAGCCCGTCGCGCATGAAGAACGTCGGGGTGTTGTTGCCCACGATGTCGTAGTTGCCGTCCTCGGTGTAGAAGCGCAGCGCGAAGCCGTGGACGTCGCGCCAAGTATCCGGGGAACCGGCCTCACCGGCGACGGTGGAGAAGCGCGCCGCCATCGGGGTCACGGTGCCGGGCTGGAACAGCTTGGCCTTGGTGTACTTGGACACGTCCTCGGTGATGTGCAGCTCACCGAAGGCGCCGTGGCCCTTCGCGTGCGGGATACGCTCCGGCACGTTTTCCCGGTTGAAGTGAGCCAGCTTTTCAATCAGGTGGACGTCGTTAAGCACATTGGCCCCACGACGACCCTGGACGATCGACAGGTGCTCCGAGGCGACCGGCTGCCCACTCAACTCGGTGGTGCGGCCGTTGCCCGCGGGGCGCTCGCCCTTGGCAACGATGTCTTCTGCCTTGCTCTTCTCAGCCATTGGTGGCTCCTCCTTGACTGTCGCTAGCACGTACCCCGCCAAGCCTAGGGAATTTCGCGCGCGCTGGTAGCCTAAGCATTCGTGAGCAGCACTGACGACGCCTACGTCACCGACCTCGCGCTCAAAGCAGGTCGCGGTGACAAGGCCGCGCTGACGCAATTTATCGCCGCCACGCAAGACGACGTGTGGCGGCTACTCGCCCACCTCGCCGGCGCCGAGCACGCTGACGACCTCGCCCAGGAGACGTACCTGCGCGTCCTCGGCTCACTCCCTCGGTTCAAGGCACGCTCGTCGGCACGCACCTGGCTGCTCTCGCTCGCGCGCCGCGCGTGGGTCGACTCGGTGCGCCACGACATGGCGCGGCCACGCAAATCGGCCGCCGAGTACGACGAAGTGGCCGCGCAGGAAGCCAGCCCCGATGATGCGAACGCCTGGTCAGAGGCTATCGACGCCCGCCTCCTCCTCGACAGCCTCCGCCCCGAGCGCCGCGAAGCCCTCGTCCTGACCCAAGTCCTGGGCTACACCTACGAGGAGGCCGCGGCGATCACCGGCGTGCGGGTGGGCACGATCCGCTCGCGCGTCGCCCGCGCGAGGCGTGATCTCATTCACCACACCGACGACGATTAAGGTCAGTCACACGCCGTGAGCTAGGTCACGCTACACTTGTGTGCGGAAATCACACGAACATTCTTGAAAGTAGTGAGCCTCTCATGCTCAAAAACGCAATTGGCATCGCCTTCGCGTTCATCGGCGTCCTCGTCGGCGCCGGTTTTGCCTCCGGGCAAGAGACAATGCAATACTTCATCGCGTTCGGCACGCAGGGCATCTGGGGCGCGGCCTTAAGCTCCGCGCTCATGCTCATCGCCGGCGTCTCCATCCTCCAGCTTGGCTCGTACTTCCAGGCCAACGAGCACATGGAGGTACTGGGCAGCGTGTCCAGCAAGGTCATGTCCTGGATTCTGGACATCGCCACCATCACCACGCTGTTCTCCATCGGCTTCGTCATGTACGCCGGCGCGGGCGCCAACCTGAACCAGCAGTTCGGCTGGCCGGTGTGGATCGGCGCGACACTCATGCTCGCGCTCGTGCTGGTCATCGGCATGATGGACGTGGACAAGGTCACCGCCGCTGTCGGCGCAGTGACCCCGCTGCTGCTGTTCTTTGTCATCTTCGGCTGCATCTGGACCCTGTGCACCAGCGACCTCGACTGGTCCAACCTCAACGTGCAGGCCCAGGAGGTTTCCACCACACTGCCCAACTGGTGGATCTCCTCTCTGAACTACACGGGACTCAACGCCATCTGCGTCGCCTCCATGGCCCTGGTTATTGGCGGCAACTACCTGGACACGCGTGCCGCGGGCCTGGGCGGATTCCTCGGCGGCATGGGCTACCTCGTCATGCTGCTCCTGCTGTCCTGCGGTCTGCTCGCCGCAGTGGGCAGCATCGCGGGCGATGCCATGCCGATGCTCACCCTTATCACCAACATCCACCCGGTCCTCGGCTTCATCATGTCCCTGGTCATCTTCGGCATGATCTTCGCCACCGCACTCGGCATGTTCTTCGCGCTGGGCAAGCGCCTGGCCCGCGGCCGCCAGGAGCGGTTCCGCCCCATCTTCATCACCACCTGCCTGATCGGCTTTGCGCTCTCCTTCGTCGGCTTCAAAACACTCGTGTCCGTGGTCTACCCGATCCTGGGCTACCTGGGCATCCTGCTCGTCGCTGTCCTCGCCGCCGCGTGGCTGCGCAGCTCGCAGAAGCTCCGCAAGGAAGGGAATCGCCGCCGCCGCGCCCGCGAGCTCATGCGCCTGAAGCTCGACCCCCGCGAGCGACTTACCAAAAACGATGAGAAGGAACTGAACTACATCATCCAGGCTTCCATCGTGGACAACGAGGAGCTCGAGGCCGCCCTCGAGGAGGAGGTAGGCAAAGAGCTTATCGACGACAACGAGGTCGAATACGACCCCGAGGACCGGGACGGCGACGTGGTCTACGTCACCTACACGGACCCGCAGTCCAAGGAGGACTACGCCAAGCACCCCGACGAGCCGTGGAAGGGCAACCCGAGCGAGGAAGACCTCGCGGCTCAGTGGGCCGACGACGAGTCGGAGCGGGAGGACGGCGGCAGCACTGTCGTGAGCGAGCGGTAGCTGTGGGCAGCGTGGCGTCGCAAAGCATGCTCCCCGCTTAACTGCCATTGAGAGCAAATGGCGATACTATTGCAAAAGTTTATCCGAACATCCCTGATTTCTTACGGAAAGATTTCATGCTTAAAAACGCAATAGGTATCTCCTTCGCCTTTATCGGCGTGGTTGTTGGCGCGGGTTTCGCATCCGGCCAGGAGGCAATGCAGTACTTCTCGGCGTTCGGCACTGACGGCATTTACGGCGCCATCCTCGGTTCCGTGCTCATGCTCATCGCCGGCGTGTCCATCCTCCAGCTCGGGTCGTACTTCCAGGCCAACGAGCACATGGAAGTGCTGGGAAATATTTCCAGCAAGGTGATGTCCTGGATTCTGGACATCGCTACCATCACCACCCTGTTCTCCATCGGCTTCGTCATGTTCGCCGGTGCGGGGTCGAATCTGAACCAGCAGTTTGGCATCCCCGTCTGGATCGGCGCGGTGCTCATGCTCGTGCTCGTGCTGGGCGTGGGCATGCTCGACGTGGACAAGGTGACGGCCGCGATCGGCTCGCTCACCCCGTTCCTGCTGGCCTTCGTCATCTTCGGCTGCTCGTACACCCTCATCACCACCGACATTGACTGGCACAGCATCAACATGTCCGCAGAGCAGGTCAACACCACTCTGCCGAACTGGTGGATGGCGGCGCTGAACTACACGGGCCTCAACGTGATGTGCGTGGTCTCGATGGCCCTCGTGATCGGCGGTAACTACCTGGACACCCGCGCCGCGGGCCTGGGCGGCTTCATTGGCGGCATGGGCTACCTGGTCATGCTCATGCTGCTGGCCACCGCGCTGATGGTCAAGATTGACACGGTCTCCGGCGAGGACATGCCGATGCTGACCCTGATCAATGACATCAACCCGATCCTGGGCACCATCATGGCGCTTGTGGTCTTCGGCATGATCTTCGCCACCGCGATGGGCATGTTCTACGCGCTGGGCAAGCGCCTCTCGCGCGGCCGCGAGGATAAGTACCCGATCATCTTCAGCGTGACCTGCCTGGTCGGTTTCGCGCTCTCCTTCGTCGGCTTTAAGACGCTGGTTGCGTACGTCTACCCGGTCCTGGGCTACATTGGCATCCTGCTCATCGTCGTCGTCGCTGCGGCATGGTTGCGCGGCGCCCAGAAGCTGCGCAAGGAGGGCAACCGCCGCCGTCGCGCCCTCGAGCTGACCCGCCTCAAGCTGGATCCGCGCGAGCGCTTTACCAAGAACGATGAGAAGGAGCTGGAATACCTGACCAGCAAGTCCGTCATCGAGGAGGAGGAGTTCACCGAGGCCCTCGAGGACGAGGTGGGCCAGGAGCTTATCGACGACGACGAGGTCGAATACGACCCCGAGGACCCCGACGGCGACGTGGTCTACGTGTCATACACGGAGCCGCAGTCCAAGGAGGAGTACGCCAAGAACCCGGACGAGCCGTGGAACGACACCACCGTGGACGACATGATTGCCAAGGAGGAGGCCGAGGAGGCCGAGGCCGGCGACGACGCCGACACGGGCAACGGGAACGGCAGCACCCGCCTGTAGCGGCCGCCTAGCCGCCGAAAAGGCTGTTCACGCGGGACACGATCCCGCTGAACCGGCCCCCGGATGCCGCGCCGGTCTCGGATCCCGGTAGCGCGGCGGGCAGTACCGCCGTCTCGCTGGTCGGCTCAGCCGAGGTCATGGGGGCCTCCGAGGTCGCCACCACCGCGACGGGCTGCGCAGCCACGGGGGTCGGGGTCGGACGCTCCCCCGCGCTTGTCGCGGGGGCTTTTTCGTCCTGTTCTTGCTTGCGTTCGCTGGTCTCCGGCGCGGGCGCCAGCGTGGACGTGGCGGTGGCTCGGGCGCGCTTGCCGGTGCCGCTGGTGTCCAGGCGCACCTTGAACTCATCAACCACGGCGCCGCCCTCCGTCACCTGGACCGTGGCGTAATCGCTGCCATTGGCGGACTGCGGCGCGGTAAGGCGCAGCCCGTTCGGCCGGGAAATGGCGCTCCAGCCCGCGGGCAGCGTGCTTGGGTCTTCAGAATTCATGCGTAGCGACGCCCCGCTCTCCTTCGCCGTTACCAAGAACAGCGTCTGGCCGGGTTTGATCGTGGTGTTCGACCACTTGCCCGTCTCCGCCGCCAGCGCGCCAGGCGCTGGCGTGACGGCCCCCATAGCCCCCAGGAGCAGAGCGCCGACTGCTGCGTGTGCCGCGAATTGGGCACGGCTGCGTCGGCGTCGAATACTCATAGCCACCATTTTTGGCGAAATCTCAGCTACGGGCAACTCTCTTTATAGAATTGCAACCGTTTGTCGCCCTGCTCGTGACCTATCGCAGGACGACCGTATTGCTACACCAGCAGCTCGGCGATCTGGATCGTGTTCAGCGCCGCGCCCTTGCGCAGGTTATCGCCGGAAACGACGAAGATCAGGCCACGGTTGCCCTCAACTGTCTGATCCTGGCGGATGCGCCCAACCAGGGACTCGTCCTTGCCCGCGGCGGCGAGCGGCGTGGGCACGTCCGCAACGGAGACGCCCGACGCGTCCGCAAGCACGGCCCGCGCCTCGTCGGGCGTGATCGCCTTGGCAAACTCGGCGTGGACCACCATTGTGTGGCCGGTAAAGACCGGGATGCGGACGCAGGTGCCGGCGACATTGAGCTCGGGGATCCCCAGGATCTTGCGGGACTCGTTGCGCAGCTTCTGCTCCTCGTCGGTTTCCTCGGTGCCGTCGTCAACAAGGTTGCCCGCCAGCGGGACCGCGTTGTAGGCGATCGGGGCAACGTAGGGGCCAAGGTCCTCAGGGGCGAGCACGGAGCCGTCCAGGGTGAGCTCGGTGTTGCGGTCGCCGATTTCCGCGACCTGGTCCGCCAGGGCCTCCACGCCCGCTAGGCCAGAGCCAGAAACGGCCTGGTAGGAGGCGACGCGCATGGTGGTGAGCGAGGCTGCGTCATGCAGCGCCTTCGCCACCGGCATGATCGCCATGGTCGTGCAGTTGGGGTTGGCAATGATGCCCTTGGGCAGGGCCTTCGCGTCGTCCGGGTTGACCTCGGAGACGATGAGCGGAACCTCGGGGTCCTTGCGCCACGCGGAGGAGTTGTCCACGACCTTCACACCAGCCGCGGCGAAGACCGGGGCCCACTCCTTGGAGGTGGAGCCACCGGCGGAGAACAGGGCGATGTCGATGTCCTTGACGGAGTCCTCGGTGACCTGGGTCAGGTCCTCCACGACCACCTCGGTGCCGCGGTAGTCCAGCTTCTTGCCCGCAGAGCGCGGGGAGGCGAAGAAGCGGACGGTGTCTGCCGGGAAATCGCGCTCCGCGAGGATGGTGCGCATTACGCGCCCGACCTGCCCGGTTGCTCCGACGACGGCGATGGTGGTCATGGGGAAAACAGCTCCTTGAAAGCGTTGCGGTTATATACGGTGTGGCGTGAGCTTAGCGGCCGGTGCCGGCGTAGACCACGGCCGGCTCGTCGCCGCCGAGGTCGAAGCGATCGTGGATGGCGCGGCACGCGTTGTCTAGCTCGGACTCGCGGATCACGGCGGTGATGCGGATCTCTGAGGTGTTGATCATCTCGATGTTCACGCCGGCGTCGCGAAGCGCCTCGGCAAAGTCAGCGGTGACTCCAGGGTGCGACTTCATGCCCGCGCCGACAAGGGAGACCTTGCCAATCTCATCGTTGTGGGTCACGTCCGTCCACCCCTCGTCCTGCTGCAGCTTAGTCAGCAGGGTCATGGCGCGCGGGCGGTCCGCCACCGGGAGGGTGAAGGTGATGTCCGTCTTCTTCTCCTCGCGGGTGGAGATGTTCTGCAGCACGGTATCAATGTTGATCTCCGCGTCCGCGAGCGTGCGGAAGATCTTCGCGGCCTCGCCCGGGGTATCCGGGATGCCGAGCACCGTGATCTTTGCCTCCGACTTATCGGTGGCGACGCCGGACAGGACTGCTTCTTCCATGGGAATATCCTCCAATGCTCCGGCGACGAGAGTGCCGGTGTCGTTACTGTAAGACGAGCGGACTCGCATGGGCACGTTAAACGCGCGCGCGTACTCGACGCTGCGCAGCACCAAAATCTTCGACCCGGACGCGGCCAGCTCAAGCATCTCCTCAAAGCAGAGCTTGTCCAGCTTGCGGGCGTCCGAGACAATGCGCGGGTCCGCGGTGTACACGCCGTCCACGTCCGAGTAGATCTCACACTCATCCGCGTTCATCGCCGCGGCGAGCGCCACCGCGGTGGTGTCGGACCCGCCGCGGCCCAGGGTGGTGATGTCGCGCGTATCGCGGTTCACACCCTGGAAGCCAGCGACGATGGCGACCTTGCCTTCGTCCACCGCTTCCTGCACGCGGCCCGGGGTGACCTCTATAATGCGCGCGTTACCGTAGCGCTCGGTGGTGATTACGCCGGCCTGGGAGCCGGTGAAGGAGCGCACGTCCACGCCGAACGAGGCCACCGCCATGGCCACCAGCGAGTTGGAGATGCGCTCGCCCGCGGTGAGCAGCATGTCCATCTCGCGCGCGGGCGGGGTCGGGTTGACCTCCGCGGCGAGGTCCAGGAGCTCATCGGTGGTGTCGCCCATTGCGGAGCACACCACGACGACGTCGTGCCCGGCCTTCTTCGTGGCAACGATTCGCTCAGCGACGGCGCGGATCCGCTCCGCGCTTTCGAGGGATGAGCCTCCGTACTTCTGGACGATCAGTGCCATTGGTGTTGTACGCCTTCCGTTCAGGTGACAATTCTGGGGCCGCGCAAACGTTGCAAACCCGTCACCCAACCTTAGCGGGCGAAAACTCACGATTCGAGGTATCGCACTAATATAATTCTGCGTGCACAACAACTATCTTGCGGTCGGCTTCGCATTCACGTCCGCGCTCCTGATCGCGGTGGGCACCGTCTGGCGCCACCAAATCTTGCGCGCCGGACGCGACCAAGGGGAGGTCAATGACTCCCCGCTCAGCGCCCTCAAGCGCCCCGCCTGGTGGTTCTCCCTCGCGCTCGCGCTGGCGGCGTACGGCTTCCAAGCGGTCGCGCTCGCGTTCGGCTCCCTGCTCGTCGTGCAGCCCGTCCTCGTGCTCTCCCTCATGCTCACGCTGTTGCTCTCCGCGCGCGTCGAGCGCCGCCGCATGTCCGCCGCCACCTCGTTCTGGGCCATCCTGCTCACCGTGTTCGTCGGCGTCGTGGTCGTCGTCGGCCGCCCGCTGCCCGGCGAGCGCGCGCCGCACACCTGGGAGTGGCTCACCGCCGTCGGCATCGGGCTCGTGGGGCTCTTTTCGACGTTCGCGTTCGCCCGCGCCTACTCCGCGGCCGTCCAAAGCCTCGCCTTTGGCATCCTCTGCGGCGCCATCTTCGGCTACCTGGCCGTGTTTTCCAAGGTGGCCGTGGACGCCTACGTCCACGGCGGCGTCCTGGGCATCCTCGCCTCCTGGCAGTTCTGGGCCATGCTCGCCTGCGCCGTGATCGGCACCGTCGTGCAGCAGTTCGCCTTCGGCGCGGGCAAGCTCGCGACCACGCTGCCGGCGATGAAGGTCGTCGAGCCGCTCGTGGCCCTGACCTTGGGACTTGTACTTTTGGGCGAAAAGTTCTCGCTGTCCGGGGCCCTCGGCTGGACAGCGATGGCGCTGCTCATCGCGGGCATGCTGTGCAGCGCGGCGATGGTGACGCGCGTGAGTATTCGGTAGCGGTGGCGTCGATAAGCACCCCCTGCATATAAATATGTGATCCGCGTGACACAGTGTCTGGGCTATGTAAGATGTCTGGCATGTCACACAGGCAGCTACTCCTTCTACGCCGCGGCGGGAATCAGGCCCTTCACTAACACGGCCGGCACCCCGTCACGGAGTTCGTGTTTGCCGGCCGTGAATAGTGCAAACGCCCACCCGTGGAAGGAAGACCAATGAGCAACGCCAACGACTTTTACGTACCCCGCGAGATCAAGACCCCGAACGGCCCCAAGAACGAGGGCCAGCCGGCGTGGAACAAGCAGCGCGGATCCCAGATGCCGGCGGACCGGTACCTGGCGTTCGCCGAAGAAGTTGAGGACATCACCCTGCCGGACCGCACCTGGCCGGACAAGAAGATCACGGTCGCGCCGCAGTGGTGCGCCGTAGACCTGCGCGACGGCAACCAGGCGCTGATTGACCCGATGAGCCCCGAGCGCAAGCGCCGCATGTTCAACCTGTTGGTGGAGATGGGGTACAAGGAGATCGAGGTAGGCTTCCCGTCGGCCTCGCAGACAGACTTCGACTTCGTGCGCGAGATCATTGAGAAGAACATGATCCCAGAGGACGTGACCATCCAGGTCCTGGTGCAGGCGCGCGAGCACCTGATCCGCCGCACTTTCGAGGCCTGCGAGGGCGCGAAGAACGTCATCGTCCACTTTTACAACTCCACCTCCAAGCTGCAGCGCGAGGTGGTCTTCCGCAAGGACCGCCCGGCGATTAAGAAGCTGGCCACCGACGCGGCCGAGCTGATCAAGTCCATCGCGGAGGACTACCCGGATACGCGCTGGCGCTGGGAGTACTCGCCGGAGTCCTACACGGGTACCGAACTGGACTTTGCCAAGGAGGTCTGCGACGCGGTCGTGGACGTCATGGAGCCGACGCCGGCGGACCCGATGATCATCAACCTGCCGTCCACGGTAGAGATGATCAGCCCGAACGTGTACGCCGATTCCATCGAGTGGATGCACCGGAACCTGGCGCACCGTGAGTCCATCATCCTGTCGCTGCACCCGCACAATGACCGCGGCGAGGGCGTCGCCGCCGCCGAGCTGGGCTACCTGGCCGGCGCCGACCGCATCGAGGGCTGCCTGTTTGGCAACGGCGAGCGCACCGGCAACGTGGACCTGGTCACCCTGGGCCTGAACATGCTCACGCAGGGCGTGGACCCACAGATCGATTTCTCGGACATCAACAAGATCCGCCAGACGGTGGAGTACTGCAACCAGCTGCGCGTCCCGGAGCGCCACCCGTACGGCGGCGACCTGGTCTTCACCGCCTTCTCCGGCTCGCACCAGGACGCGATTAATAAGGGCCTGGACGCGCTGGCGCAGCGCGTGCACCCGAACGCTTCCTCCAACGATGTCACCTGGGAGGAGCTGCGCGACACGGTGTGGGAGGTGCCGTACCTGCCCATCGACCCGAAGGACGTGGGCCGCACCTACGAGGCCGTGATCCGCGTGAACTCGCAGTCCGGCAAGGGCGGCGTGGCCTACATTATGAAGACGGACCACGGCATCAACATGCCGAAGGCGATGCAGCCCGAGTTCTCCGCGGTGGTGCAGAACATCACCGACAGCGAGGGCGGCGAGGTCAACTCCAAGAACATGTGGGACATTTTCGCCGGCGCCTACCTGGACCTGGACTCCCCGCTGGAGCTGGTGGACTACGAGGTCACCGGCGCGGTCGCGGAGGACGATGACTCCGCGGTCCAGGTGACGGTGGACTACAAGGGCGAGCGCCACGAGCTGCGCGGCACCGGCAACGGCCCGATCGCCGCGTTTGCAAACGCGCTCGAGTCCCTGGGCATCGACTTTGAGGTGCAGGACTACTCGCAGCGCTCGCGCACGGCGGGCGACGACGCCGACGCGGTCTGCTACATTTACGCCGACGTCGACGGAGCTACAGCCTGGGGTGTTGGCATCGCCGCGTCCACGACGCGCGCGTCGCTCAAGGCGATCACCTCGGCTGTGAACCGCGGCCTGACTGCGGGAAAGGCTGGCGGCGTGTAGCCGATCACCATCGCGAGTCCAACGTTTTGCTGCCCCGCTTCGGGGGTGGCGGCGCGGCTCGGGGATCCTGAGTATGTGCCCGAGTCTCTTAAGTGGTTCACGCACGTCGGACCACTCGTCTCCCGGCGCTCTCTCAGCCGATTTCTATCAGAACGCGCGTTATTGCACGTAAACCCCGTAAATTACACGATTGTTCAACAGGCACACTTCGTCCCGATTACGGCGACACATATACTTGATCCAGAACCGGCAGTTGCAGCGCAGCGCAAGTTCTGTACTGGGGAGACACCCGGCACGTCGAACATCACCGCGCTCTGAGATAGGCTGCCAACTAAGAGCAACGTGACACAACAACATCCCGCCCGTATTTCCAATCCGAACAGTAAGGTGGAGAAGGATCATGCAAAGCCCGAGCTACGTGGTTCCTGACCACGGGATCGGCGCCGTCCGAAGCATTCCTACCTGCGATGTGGATCAGGCGCTTGTGCGCAACTACCTGGCGAATGCTCGCGACGGGCACGCCGACTTCCAGGTCACGCTGTTGCAGCGCGGCGAGGACGCAGGCTTTTACATCGCCGCTGACGGCAAAATTCTGGGCGCGATGGCCGAGCACGACGCGCTGGAGTACCAGGAGCTCGCCCACATCGCCGAGGCGGGCCTGACGCCGGAGGTCACCGCAAGGGCCGAGTCGCATGCTGGCGGCACCGTGAACCTCACCCTCCGCCTCCCCCGCCCGGGCCTGTGCATCCCCGCCAACGAGCCCCCGACCGAGCCCTGGGCACTGCTGGACGGCACCAGCCCCCGCGTCGTGTCCTACCTGCCGGACGCTGCGGAGCGCGACATGAATGACCGGATGAGCTTACTTGTCCGCCTCGGCTTCGACGAGGCCGGCGACGTCATCGCCTGCCTGGGCAAGGGCGGCGTGGGCACGCTTGACCCGCGCACCGCGTCCGAAATCACCCCGACGCTGCGCAACCTTGAGCAGCGCGGCCTGATCGTGGTCGTGCGCGGCTACCACGCCCCCACCGCCAACGGCGTCGAGCTCACTGTGAACCTCAACGGGGTGGACGAAACCGGTACCCCGAACGAAGTTTCGCCGGTGCCGTTCCTCCCGCTACCGGAGGCACAGCGGATTCCGGAGTTCGCCACCGTCGGCGCCCCCAACGAGGCATCCTGCGGGCGCCCCTCCCTCGCGTCGGGCGAGCTCACCGGCGGCTCGACCCCACTCGCTCCCTCCCCGCTGCTGGGCGAGCCCGCGCCGACGGAGCCCGAGGTGGACCCGGCGTCGCGCGAGGTCGCCGCGGCGACGGTGGCCAAAGACGCTGAGGACGCCAACGACGCTGAGGAACCTGCGGGGGCCGTGGCCGCGCCCACCACGCTCATCAGCGAGCCCGAGGAGACCGTCACGGAACCCGATCAGCCCCGGCACCGCTTTCCGCACTTCCGCGCCGACGACGACGCGGAAGCAGCCGCGCTCGCAGCGGAGCAAACCCCGGACCAGCCAGCCGCAGCGGTCGCGGAGGACACGGAGAAGAAGCCGGCGGCGGCGAGCCGCCTCCACCCGGCTTGCATCGCCGCGGGCACGCTGCTGATCCTGCTGACCATCGCGGGCGTCATTGCCATCAGCACCCAGTGGAACAGTGGCAACAGCGCCGCGGCGCGCATCTCGCCGACGAGCTACGACGACACCGTCGTTGCCTCCGTGGAGGACCCGCAGGATCCGGCAGCGCTGGACCAGTAGGCCAGGGCTCGGGCCGCACCGCCCGCGGCCCGACTACTATGTGAACAATGACATCGAACGAGTCCTACCCCTACGTTGCGCTCTCCGCGCAGACGACGGGCATCCACCCGTCCACCGGGCGGATCCTCACCATCGATGCCGTGACCTTTGATGACGGCGGCCGCGTCGGCGAGGAATTCCACGCCGTCATCAACCCCGGTTGCGACCCGGGCCCCCGCCACACCCACGGCCTGAGCACCCACGAGGTCGCCCAGGCCCCGCGCTTTACCCGCTTCCTTAAGTCGCTGGACAAGCTTCTCGACGACCGCGTGCTCGTCACCTTCGACACCCCCACTACCTGGGGCTTCATCGTCAGCGAGGCGCGCCGCGCCATGAGCGCCGCCGCCCGCGCCAACCGCTCGCGCAAGAAGCGCAACGGGCGCCGCCGCCAGCGCGTGGGCCACGTCCCGCACCCCACCCAGATCGTGGACCTGCTGGCCGCGGCGCGTCGGCAAGGCGTGGTGCCCACGGACCTGCGCATCGGGGCCGTCGCGGACCTGATTGGCGTGGCCTCCGAGTCGCCGGTGGCCAACGCGGAGCGCGCCGCCCGCCCCGAGGCGGAGATCTCGCGCGAGCAGACCCTCAAGCTGGTGGCCATGTACATGCAGCTCCGTGAGCATGGCGAGGTGCCGGGCCGCGCGCCGGACGAGCTCGCCGCGGACCGCTTCGGCCTGCAGCGCTCCACCGTGCGCGTCGACGCGGAGAAGGCCGGCGCCGCGGCGGATAATCCCGGCAAGTACTCCCGGGAGACCGGCCTGCGCAAGGGCATGGAAGTTGTGGTTACCGACGACATCGCGCTCGAGCCCGACACGCTTATCGACGCCGCCGTCCGCGCCGGCCTGACCTACACCGAAAAGCTCACCCGCGAGAGCTCCGTGGTGGTCACGGACGCCCTGGCGAGGGGCGCGTCGCCGGACGAACTCCGCGGGAAGGCGATGCACGGGCACCGCAAAGACATCCCGCTGCTGACCGGGGAGGAGTTCCTCACCGCCGTGGAGCAGATGGGTTCTGCAGAGCGCGTGCACTAACGTAGAGCGCATGAATCCGAGAGGACGCCTTGCACGCATCCGCACGAACGCCGCGCTCACAGCGGCGAAGCTCGCCACCACCGCCTCCCGCGCCACCGGGCGCGGCGCAGGCGGCATGATCGGCGGCCTGGTCGCGGGCGCGATCGACCCGAACATTATGGACGGCCTGGGCCGCGGGCGGCCCACGGTGCTGGTCACCGGCACCAACGGTAAGTCCACCACGACCCGCATGCTGGCCCAGGCGCTGCGCACGACGTACACGGTGGCCACGAACGAGGGCGGCGACAACATGGACGCCGGCATCATTTCCGCCCTCATGGCGGGCGGCGACGCCGCCAACATCGTCCTCGAGGTGGACGAGCTCCACGTCCCCCACGTGGCGGAGAGCCTGGACGCGGACGCGCTCGTGCTGCTCAACCTGTCGCGCGACCAGCTGGACCGCGTGGGCGAGATCAATAAGATCGAGCGGGCGTTGCGCGCGTGTGTGGAAAAGCGCCCCGAGATGACGGTGGTGGCCAACTGCGACGACGTCCTCATGACGTCGGTGGCGTGGGACCACCCCAACGTGGTGTGGGTGTCCGCGGGCGCGGGCTGGGTCAATGACTCGGTGACCAACCCACGCGGTCCCGGCTACGTCGTGCGCACCCCGGAGGGCGATTGGTACGCCACCGAAAAGCTCGCGGACGGCACCGAGTTCCGCCGCCCCTCCCCCACCTACACGGTAGATGCGCAGGGCCTGACCACCCCGTCCGGCCAGGTGCCCATGCACCTGACGCTGCCCGGCCGCGCGAATCGCGGCAACGCCGCCCAGGCCGTCGCCGCGGCCGTCGAGGCCTACGACGTCCCGCTGGACAAGGCCGTAAGCGCCGTGGAAGGCGTGGACAACGTGGCCGGCCGCTACGCCACGGTCACACTCGGCGAGCACGAGGTGCGCCTGCTGCTGGCCAAGAACCCGGCCGGCTGGCAGGAGGCCCTGACCATGTTGGACCGCGACGCGGACGGCGTGGTCATCGCGGTCAACGCCCAGCAGGGCGACGGCGCGGACGTGTCCTGGCTGTGGGACGTGAAGTTTGAGGACTTCGACGGCATCGCGGTGAAGTCCGCCGGCGAGCGCGGCACGGACCTGGCGGTGCGCCTGCTGTACGCGGGCATCGAGCACGAGGTGGTCCACGACGTGGTTGAGGCGATTCGCGCGTGCCCGCCGGGGCGCGTCGAGGTGCTGGCAAACTACACCGCGTTCCGCGACCTGAAGCGGGACCTGGCCAAGCAGGAGGATTACCGTGGCTAAGCAACTGACAATCGGCCTGATTCTGCCCGACGTCCTGGGCACCTACGGCGACGACGGCAACGCGCTCGTCCTGCGCCAGCGCGCCCGCATGCGCGGCCTCGACGCGGCAATCCGCCCCTTCCTGCTCACCGACGAGATCACCGCCGACTGCGACGTCTACACGCTCGGCGGCGGTGAGGACTCGGCACAGGTGCTCGCCGCGGAGCGACTCAAGGCGTCGCCAGGCCTGCAGCGAGCCGCCGACAACGGCACCCCGATCCTGGCCATCTGCGCAGGCCTGCAGGTCCTCGGCCACTCCTTCAACGCTGCTGGTCGCTCGGTCGAGGGCATCTCGCTTATCGACGCCACCACCACCCCCCTTTCCACCCGCGCCATCGGCGAAGTCACCACCACCCCGGCGACCGACCTCCTCACCGAGCCCCTCACCGGCTTTGAAAACCACATGGGGGGCACCGTCCTCGGCCCGGACGCCCAGCCACTCGGCCGGGTCACGCGTGGCGTGGGCAACCTGGACAGCACCGTCGAGGGCGCGGTCCAGGGCAGCGTGATCGCCACCTACATGCACGGCCCGGTCCTGGCCCGGAACCCGCAGCTGGCGGACCTCCTCCTCGCCCGCGCCCTCGGCATGGACACCGCGGAGCTCGCCCCGCTGGAGCTGGACGTGGTGGACGCGCTGCGCGCCGAGCGGCTGAAGTAGCGGGTCCCGCTTACAGCTTCAACCGGCCGCTAAGCGCGCGCGACAGCGTGAGCTCGTCCACGAACTCCAAGTCGCCGCCCAGCGGCATGCCCGACGCCAGGCGCGAGATGGTCAGCTCCGGGAAGTCCTTAAGCAAGCGCACCAAATAGGACGCGGTCGCCTCGCCCTCGGTGTCTGGGTCGGTGGCCAGGATCACCTCGCTGACCTGCGGCGAATCCTCGCCGTCGCGGTCCGGCAGCACTCCACCGATGCGCTTGAGCAGCGGGGCGATGGCGAGGTCCTTCGGGCCGACGTTGGCCAGCGGGTCCAGCGCCCCGCCGAGCACGTGGTAGCGCCCGCTGTACTCGCCGGTGCGCTCGATGACCTGGATGTCCTTGGCGTCCTCCACTACGCACACCGTGGTGGCATCCCTGCCGGAGTCGGCGCAGATACGGCATACCTCGTCGCGGGAGACGTTGTTGCAGATCCGGCAGAACGTCACGCCGTCGCGCACCGCAGCCAGCGCGGAGCGCAGCCGGTCAATGTCCTCCGGCTCCGTCTTCAGCAGGTGGAAGGCGATGCGCTGGGCGGATTTGGGGCCGACGCCAGGTAAGCGCGAGAACTCGTCGATCAGGTCCTGCAGCGGGCCTTCAAACATGGCATTGCCTCCTTGGTTTGCCCTGATTTGCTTTGGTTTGCGGGGGTACTACACGCCAAAGCGCCCGGCCCCACGGCCAGGCGCTACAGACGTAAAAACAGTGCGGTGCTTAGATGATGCCGCCGAACGGGATCTCGCCGTCACCAGCGGACTGGCCGCCGGTCGGGCCGCCCTGCTGGCCCAGGCCGGAGCCGCCGGTCAGCGGGCCGATCTTCTCCTGCGCGAGCTCGCCGGCCTTGGTGTGCGCGTCGCGGTACGCAGCGAGGATAAGGTCCTGCAGGGACTCGACGTCTTCCGGGTCCACCGCTTCCTTCTTGATCTCCAGGTTGGTGATCTCAGCGCCGCCGGTCATGGTGACCTTCACCAGCTCGCCGCCGGCGGTACCGGTGACCTCAGTAGCCAGCAGCTCCTGCTGGGCCTGCTGCAGCTGCGCCTGTACCTCCGCCGCCTGGCGGATGAGGTCCTGCATATCGTTCGGCATGTTCGGCTCGGTCATGGTGTGCAACCTTTCTCAGTATTGTTTCCCCCGCCTGGGGCGGTGCGTTCCCGGCCTAGTGTACCCGTTCCCGCGCGGGCTTCCGCGCCTGCTTGCTACCAGCGAACGGCTACATCGGCTTCGCGCCGAGCTCCTTGCTCAACAGCTCCATGGCCACCTCGGTGGCGTCGCGGTGATCGATCGTGCCCTCCTCCGAGAACGCCTGTTCAGCCATGTCGCGCTCCTCGTCCTCGCGCGTGTACGCAGGGGCCGGCTGCGGTGCCGGCTCGGGCTGCTGCGGCGCCGGAGCTGTCTGTGACTGTGACTGTGACGGAGCCTGCGCCGGGTCCTGCGGCAATCCGGCGCCGTCGGCGTACGGGTCGTAGTCGGGCTCGTCGTCGATCGGCTCGGGCGGCAGCGGGATCTCGTCGCGCTCGCGCTGCGCCTTTTCCGCAGCCTTCCGGCTCGCCGCCTGCGCGGCAGCCTTCCAGTCGTTGGCTGCGTTCTTTTGGTTCTTCTGGCTCTTCTGGCTCTTCTGTGCTGTCGGCGCCCCCGCAGGCTCCTCCGGTGCCGGCTCGTTCGAGGAGGTCCCCTGGTTCGGGTTCCACACCTGCTCCGCGCGCGGCGTCGCCCGCGGTCGCACGTTCGCCGCGGACGGGTCGGTGCCCACTACGCAGCGCACCTGCACGCGACGTCCAAGTTTCTCCTCAAATACAGCGACGATGTCGGCGTTGTTGCGGTCCGCGTTGATGCGCTCTGCAAGCGCGCCCGTGTTGTGGCCGATCACGAGGGTCTGACCATCCATGCCAAGGGGCTTCGCCTCCGTGAGCATGATTTCCGCGACCTTGTTGCGCTCGCCGACGGACTGGCGCAGCCGCGTCCAATCGCGGTGGACGCGCTCGAACAGCTCGTCGGGATCCTGGGAATCCTGGGCCTGAGCAGCCGCAGGCTCCTGCGGCGCGGACTCCTGTTGCTTCGGCTCCTGCGGCGCGGGCTCGGCTGGCGCAGCGGGCCTGGCGGGTTCCGCGGGCGGGGTGGGCTGCGGCTTTTCCTGCGGTGGAGTTTCCTGCGGCGCCTCCTCGCGCTGCTGCGGCTCTGGCCGCGGGGCGCGCTGCGGCGGCGGGGTGGACTTGCTGCGGACCTGGCCGCGCCCACCGGCAGCCGCCGCTGCGGCCGCCGCCGCAGCCGCAGCGCCGCCACCAGCGCCACCACCAGCAGAGCCGCCGGACGCTGGCCGCTGCGCCGGGGCGGCAGAACCGGGAGCGGGAGCCCCGGCCCCACCATCGATGGTGAGCAGGTGCGCCATCATGACCTCCAGCAGCAGGCGCGGTGAGGTGGCGCCGCGCAGATCCTGGATGCGGTCGTTGACCTCGGTGGCTAGGGCCGAGAGCTGCGCGGGGCTGAACTGCTCGGCTTCTGCGCGGAGGATGTCGGCGCGGTCCACGGGGGCGTCGACAAGCCCCTGCCCAAACGCGTCAGGGACGGTGCGGACCACGAGCAGATCGCGCAGCCGATCGAGGAGGTCGAGGGCGAAGCGGCGCGGCTCGTGGCCGGACTCGATGACGTTGTCGATGGTGTGGAAGATGGCGGAGGCATCGCGGGAGGCGAGGGCGTCCACGGCGGCGTCGAGAAGCGAAAGGTCCGTCACGCCAAGCAGCGGCAGCGCCAGATCGTAGGTCAGGCCGTCGGGGCCGGCACCGGCGAGCAGCTGGTCCAGCACCGACAGGGTGTCGCGGGGCGAGCCGCCGCCCGCGCGGATGACCAGCGGGTAGACGGTGTCCTCCACCTGCGCGCCCTCCTCAGCCACGACGCGCTCGAGCAGCTCGCGCATCGCCTGCGGGGTGAGCAGGCGGAACGGGTAGTTGTGAGTGCGGGAGCGGATCGTGCCCAGCATCTTCTCCGGCTCCGTGGTAGCGAAGATGAAGATGAGGTGCTCCGGCGGCTCCTCCACGATCTTCAACAGCGCATTGTTCCCGGACTGGGAAACCATGTGCGCCTCATCGATGATGAAGACGCGGTAGCGCGACTCCGCCGGCGCGAACATGGCGCGCTCGCGCAGGTCGCGCATGTCGTCGACGCCGCCGTGCGAGGCCGCGTCCAGCTCCATCACGTCCAGGTTGCCGGACCCGCCCGGCGCGAGCGAGCGGCACGAGTCGCACACCCCGCACGGGGTGGACGTCGGCCCCTCCACGCAGTTCAGGGAGCGCGCGAGGATGCGCGCCGACGAGGTCTTGCCGCAGCCGCGCGGGCCTGAAAACAGGTAGGCGTGGTTGATGCGCCCGTTGTCCAGGGCAGTCGACAGCGGGACTGTCACCTGCTCTTGGCCAATTACTTCACCAAAGGTCGCGGGACGATATTTCCGGTAGAGAGCCACGCCGCCCAAGTTTAGGCATCGCGGTGCCAGTCGGCCATTGCGGCCCCGCGCCGCCGCATCCGCCGCTCGAGCACGGCCCCGCCTTGCTCCGAGGCAATGGCGAACTCGTCGTCCGTAAGCAGCACCAGCTCCAGCAGAAGCGTCAGGCGCCCGGGCTCGCGCACCAGGGGCGTGCCCTGCTCGAACAGGCGCGGCTCGCGCAGCCACCCGTGCCGCACACTCACCCCAGCCGGCAGGTCCACCCGGTCAAGCAGGTGCTCCAGCAGCACCCCGGGCTGCGCGGGCACGCCCAGCTCCAGGACCATCGTCGCGGCGGCACCCAGTGCGGCACCGAGCAGTTGCTTATCGACGCCCGCGTGCACCACCATCTCGCACCGCACATCCGTACCCGTCTCAGATTCGAGGGCGAGTCCGGTATCCACCTCGGAGAACCCGCAGGTGGCGGCGATCCCCTCGGCGGCGAGGGCGGGGAAGGGGGC
>NZ_CAMPQC010000026.1:0-10964 GCF_946902955.1 Corynebacterium sp. Marseille-P8863
ATATTGACAACTACATCGACTTCTACACCCACACCAGGCTGAAGTCGACGCTAGGCAACGGCTATGCCACCATCGCCGAACACCGCCAAGCACTTGGAGTCTAAACAACAACACACAAGCCCACGGGCACTCCAACAAAACATCCGCAGGCCCGGCGCTCGCATCCTCGTCATCCTGTCCTCGTCAAATAGGCGAATGGCACCCGGAGGCACCCCCGAAGGCATGCCGAGCCAGCCACATAGGCCCTCAAACCGGAGCCCAGCTCGGCGCGCCCATGCAAAAGGGCGACCCACCCCCAGGGTCGCCCTTAACGTGTGCCGATGGGCACGGCTGTTGCGGCTCTTCCGCCACAGTCACCTCGCCCGCTGCACCGTCGCCGTGCGCCTCCGCACAAAGCAAAACGAAACACAGGAGTCACATGAGTCACTGCAACCACAACCGTGCCAAATTTAGCACGGCGGTTGCGGCCACGCTACAGCTGGGGGAGCTGCGGCAGCGGGTACCCGGCGTCCTCGACGGCCTTGATCCAGGCAGGGACGTCGAAAATGCGGTTGCCCTCGGAGGATCCGTAGACGTGGCTCAGGCCGGCTTGGTTGGCAATTTGGTCGACGGCTTGGCGGAGGGGCGGGATGGCGTCGATAAGCAACTGCACCGATACAAAAGTGGCCAGGGCGGCGATGGTCAGGGAGATCGGGGCCGAGCCGGTGTAGGCGCTGCCGAGCGGTGGCTGTTCGGGGACCTGCGGGCCATCTTCGGGGACCTTGCCCTCCGGAATTTTCGAGCTCCCCGAGCTTGACGTGCTGGAACCCGACGACAGCTCGGACACACCTGCGTGCGCGGGCGCGGGGACGGCGATGGCGAGAGCGGCCGCGGTCAGCGCGGCAAGGGAGCGTTTTCTCATGCACAACACTCTATTCCGTTCGCGGGTGTGGGGGAACCGGCGCGTCGCTCGCTGCGTCTAATAGGTATGGCGAAGCTACACAATGGGATGCACACGATGGCGGGATTGCACATGGTGCACGGGGCGGTAGGGGAGCCAATCAACCGCGAGTTTTCGCTGCCGGCGACGATGCTGCGCGAGCCGAATTTGGTAGCGCACGCAGCAAGGCATCACCCACGCGGGATTGCTTACTCCGTGCCCGCCACCGACCGCGCCGTGGCCCACGCGCTGTCGCACCCTGGCACCACGGTCACCGGCATGGGCGCGCTGGCGCTTTACGGCCTGCCCTTCTTTGCGGATGCCTGCGACACTGTGCTTGTTGGCCCCGGAATCCGCAAGAACCGGCCGGCGACGCAATACACCCCGGCACTCTGGCGGCTCAAGCTGCGCGAACATGAGGCCTGGACCGTCATGTGTGCGGGTCAGCCCATATCTGTAGCAGCCCCTCCGCTTGCCGCGGTCCACGCGCTCCTAAGTATCCGCCGCCGAGAGTCGGCCTGGCACACCTTTGACGCCAGTGCGCTGACACGTGCAGTGCAGCTTATCGACGCCACACGGCGCTTCCTCAACCTCACCCCCGAATCCATCCGCATCAGTGCCTCCCGCAGGCTGGATAGGCGGTGGCTGTCCCAGGTGTTGGGTGCGTCGAGCGCGCTGGCAGACTCGCCAAAGGAAACCGAGATGCGCCTGCTAGCAACGCCGGTAGCGCAGAAGCATGGGCTGACCTTGGCCGAGCAGGTGGTGATCCGTAATAGGTGGGGTAAGCGGGTCACTGACCTGGACCTTGCCCTTATGGAACCCAAGATTGGGCTGATGTACGACGGCGCGCACCACTGGGACAAGCAGCAACGTACCTTAGATTCGCTGATCCAGATTGAGCTGGTTGCGCAGGGGTGGCAGGTGCTGCGCTTCGCCGAGGGGACTTTAGCCAGGTTGCCCGAGAGTGTTGAGGGGATTTTGCGCCGGACCTTGTGACAAATTTCGCATAGGAAACAAATACAGCGCTCCACGACCTGCGGAAACGCTCACCTGTGCGTTTGCTGTGGTCGACGATGTCACGGCGCCAACCCCGCCCACCGCCGATACACCTCCGCGGCCACTTCCGCGAAGCCGGAATTCTCAGTGCTTAAGGGCTGCATCCTCCGCACCGCTTCGGCTAGCTCCTCCGAAGCCTGCTCAGCAGTGGCACATACAGGCACCCCATGCACCCTTGCACCGGGGACGGAAGCACAAGCAACCAGGGCAGAGAAGGAGCGCACCCGGGCACCCGTATAGGCGCAGTACTCATCGGCAATGGCTAAAAGTTGCTCGGCGCTAAAACCCCTCATCGCGCTTGCCTGATGCGCGATTCCATAGTTTTGTACCCGGGGATGAGGGAGCGTGCGAGGTCGGTGACGGTGGCGTCGTCAAGCAGGCGCGACGCGGAGGTGACCACGGCGCGGCGGGCGGCCTCCTGCTTGGAGCAGCCCCACGCGGAGGCGAGCAGCACGAGCGCTTTGTCCTCGTCTGTGGTGAGCCGGAGTGTCATAGCCATACCACTTTGATACCACTGCTCAGCGCGGCAACGCGTCACAGGGCCGGTAAACTACACGTGAGCACAATAAGAAAGGTGAGCAATGAGCGACGACACCACGGGTGGCGGCAACTTCGACGCCATCCAACCCATTGACATCAATGAGGAGATGCAAACCAGCTACATCGATTACGCGATGAGCGTGATCGTGGGCCGCGCGCTGCCAGAGGTGCGCGACGGCATGAAGCCGGTGCACCGCCGCGTCATTTACGCCATGTATGACGCCGGTTTCCGCCCCGAGCGCTCGTACGTGAAGAGCGTGAAGGCCGTGGGTGAGACCATGAGTAACTACCACCCGCACGGCGACATCGCCATCTACGACACCCTCGTGCGCATGGCGCAGCCGTGGGCGATGCGCTACCCGCTGGTGGACGGCCAGGGCAACTTCGGCTCGCCGGGTAATGACGGCCCGGCTGCAATGCGTTACACGGAGTGCAAGCTCACCCCGCTGGCCATGGAGATGGTGCGCGACATCCGCGAGAACTCCGTGGACTTCGCCCCCAACTTCGACTCGAAGACGCAGGAGCCGACGGTCCTGCCGTCGCGTGTGCCGAACCTGTTGATGAACGGCTCGAACGGCATCGCGGTCGGTATGGCCACCAACATCCCGCCGCACAACCTCAACGAGCTGGCGGAGGCCATCTACTGGATCCTGGACAACCACGACGCGGACGAGAAGGCGACGCTCGACGCGGTGCTGGAGCGCGTGAAGGGTCCTGATTTCCCCACCTCCGGCCTGATCGTGGGCGACAAGGGCATCAAGGAGGCCTACACCACGGGCCGTGGCTCCATCCGCATGCGCGGCGTGACGGAGATCGAGGAGGTGGGCAACCGCCAGGTCATCGTGATTACGGAGCTGCCGTACCAGGTGAACCCGGATAACTTCATCCACAACATTGCGGATCAGGTGAATGCGGGCAAGATGGCCGGTATTGCCGACATTGATGATGAGTCTTCGGACCGCATCGGTATGCGCATCGTCGTGAAGCTGAAGCGCGACGCTGTGCCTCGCGTGGTGCTGAACAACCTGTACAAGCACTCGCAGCTGGAGACGAACTTCTCCGCCAACATGCTCTCCATCGTGGACGGCGTGCCGCGCACCCTGCGCCTGGACCAGATGCTGCGTTACTACGTGAAGCACCAGATCGAGGTCATCGTCAGGCGCACCCAGTACCGTCTCGACGAGGCCGAGAAGCGCGCCCACATCCTGCGCGGCCTGGTCAAGGCCCTCGACGCGTTGGACGAGGTCATCGCGCTCATCCGTCGCAGCCCGACGGTGGACGATGCGCGCCAGGGCCTCATGAAGCTTCTCGACGTCGACGAGATCCAGGCCAACGAAATCCTCGCCATGCAGCTGCGCCGCCTGGCCGCCCTGGAGCGCCAGAAGATCGTGGACGACCTGGCGGAGATCGAGCGCCTGATCGCAGACTACAAGGACATCCTGGCCAAGCCGGAGCGCCAGCGCGAGATCGTGGCGACGGAGCTCAAGGAAATCGTGGACAAGTTCGGCGACGAGCGCCGCACCCGCATCGTCGCCGCCACCGGCGATGTCACGGAGGAGGACCTCATCGCCCGCGAGAACGTGGTGGTCACCATCACCTCCACCGGCTACGCCAAGCGCACGAAGGTGGACGCCTACAAGAGCCAGAAGCGCGGCGGCAAGGGCGTGCGTGGCGCGGAGCTGAAGCAGGACGACGTGGTCAAGCACTTCTTCATCTGCTCCACGCACGACTGGATCCTCTTCTTCACCAACTTCGGCCGCGTCTACCGCCTCAAGGCGTACGAGCTGCCGGAGGCTGGCCGCACCGCCCGCGGCCAGCACGTGGCGAACCTGCTGGAGTTCCAGCCGGAGGAGAAGATCGCCCAGATCATCCAGATCCAGTCCTACGAGGACGCCCCGTACCTGGTCCTGGCCACCCGCGATGGCCGCGTGAAGAAGTCCCGCCTCACGGACTACGAGTCCGCGCGCTCCGCCGGCCTCATCGCCATCAACCTCAACGAGGGCGACGCCCTAATCGGCGCCGCGCTGACGCAGAACGACGACGACCTCCTGCTCGTCTCCGAGCAGGGCCAGGCCATCCGCTTCCCTGCAGATGATGACCAGCTGCGGCCGATGGGCCGCGCCACCGCGGGCGTGAAGGGTATGCGCTTCCGCGGCGACGACCAGCTGCTCGCCATGACGGTGGTGCAGGACGGCGAGTTCCTGCTCGTGGCTACCAGCGGCGGCTACGGCAAGCGCACCGCCATCGAGGAGTACAACCAGCAGGGCCGCGGCGGCATGGGCGTGATGACGTTCAAGTACACCCCGAAGCGCGGCAAGCTCATCGGCGCGCTGGCGGTGGACGAGGACGACCAGATCTTTGCCATCACCTCTGCGGGCGGCGTGATCCGCACCGAGGTCAACCAGATCCGCCCATCCTCGCGCGCCACCATGGGCGTGCGCCTGGTGGATCTTGGCGACGACGTCGAGCTGCTGGCCATCGACAAGAACGTCGAGGACTCCGGCGAAGAGGAGGCCACCGCGGTGGCGAAGGGCGAGAAAACCCTTGAAGAGGCCCAGGAGGCGACGCAATCGTCGATAAGCGGGGCCCCCGACGACGCCGAGGGTGAGGAGTAGGCGATGGCCGCACGAAAGGTAACCATCCGCAACGTCGGCGCGGGTTCCGTGTTCAAGGTGGCGACGATCCTGGCGCTGATCGGGTTCGTCGCGTGGATGCTGGGCATCACGATCGTCTACTTCGGCCTCGAGCAGGCCGGCGTGATTGAGTCGGTGAACTCGCTGATCGGCGGCGTCGGCGGCGACCAGGCCATCGACATGACCATCGTGCTCTCCGCCGCGGGCCTGCTGGGCCTGATCGGCGTGGTGTTCACCGCGATCATGGCGCCGCTGACCGTGGTGATCTACAACAGCATCGCGGATCTGGTTGGCGGCGTCACCTACACTATGTCCAACCGCGCACGGTAGGTTCGGCGGGGCTTTGGGGTGCTTATCGACGCCACGTAACCGCCCCAAAAACCCGCCCCCACCAGCCGATTTGGTGGTTATGGCGACGGTGCGTAATATTCTTATCCGTTGCCAGGGCCTATAGCTCAGTCGGTTAGAGCGCATCGCTGATAACGATGAGGTCGCAGGTTCGATTCCTGCTAGGCCCACTGGGACGCTATAATATATAGAGTCTCGGCAATGGGGCATTAGCTCAGTTGGTAGAGCACCTGCTTTGCAAGCAGGATGTCAGGAGTTCGATTCTCCTATGCTCCACAGGTCAAACCCTGTACCGTGCACGGTGCAGGGTTTTCTGTTTTCTCCAGACCCGCTTGCTTCCGGGCCCGGGACCGCGGGCGTGTCGGCGGCTTTCTGTGCTGATTTTAAGTTTTTGGGTGGGGTTTGCGCCTATCGGCGGGGGTGGGGCGGAAATGTGGTGTATATCACGCAAACTTTTTTGGGGTTTTGTCAGGTTGTAAATGCCGAGGTCAACGCGTTGCTGTGTTGGCTTGGGTGTGGCTGTGCGTGTTGTGGTGGGGTTTTCGCGGTGTCTGTGGTGATAGTGGACTACTTTCCACGAAATTGTTGTGATTGAATGAAAGTCTGTCAGTGTGAAGATCCGTGTTCAGGAGATCTCCAGGCTGCTTCGAATATCTCCGTCAAGTTTTTAAGGATTGAGCCGTTGCAAAACGCACATCTTAAGAAGCGCGTCATGGCCGCGCTTATCTCCACCGCCGTCGTCGCTGGTGGAACTGTCGTTGCTACCCCGTCCGCGCACGCAGACATTGCTGTTACGAGCAAGTATTCCCAGCTTCCTGCAGATGAGCAGCAGGCAGCTAAGCAGTTCAACTCCAACATTGGCTACAAGCAGGGTGCGTTTAATCAGGCGCACCTGATGTACGCCAACAACTTCGGCCCGGGCTGGTGCATTGACTTTGCGCAGCCCGCTCCGCAGCAGGATTCGCCCTACGTGTTGCGCAAGCTCGACGGCGTTTCCGGCCTGTACGGCTACAACGGTGAGCAGGGCGGCAACCTGGAGATCAACCCGGATATTGAGCGCGCCGCCATCGCCGGCACCAAGCGCATGCTTGACGCGTTTAACAAGGGCGACATGGAGCAGGCCGCGAAGCTGAACTTCGCCCTGCAGGCGCTCCTGTCCAACCACAAGGAGACGCTGAACCTGCAGCGCGGCTACATCTACGGTGACTACAAGGAGACCACCGGCGGCTTCCCCGAGATCACCAAGGAGGAGTTCGCACAGTGGACCGGCTTTGAGGTGCGCAAGCAGAGCGGCGCTGTTTCCGGCCAGTCCCAGTACGTCCTGCGCAAGAGCGACTCCTTCCAGGAAGCGACCAGCAAGGTCCAGGACGGCGAGTACGTCACCGTTCTGGTCCCGCGCGACTACAACATCAGCGACGAGCTTGGTAAGGAAGGCACGACCCAGCGCCTCATCACCATCGGACAGCCGGGCCTGGTTGGCTACGACCCGAACCCGAAGGGCCCGAACGTGACGGTGAAGACCACCACCGTTACCGAGACCCCTGAGGTGGTGACCAAGACCGAGACCGTCCCGGGCAACACTTACACCAAGACGGTCACTGAGCAGCCGGTCACCGAGACCGCACGCAAGACCGTCACCCCGACCTCCACCGTCACCGAGTGGGAGCAGCCGCAGGCTGAGGTGACCAAGACGGTCGAGCCGACCCGTACCGAGACCGAGAACGTCACCCCGCGGACCACGGTGACCGAGGTTGAGCGCAAGGACACCGAGACCGTCACCGAGACCACCACGCTGCCACAGCGCACCGTCACCGTGCGCAAGGGCACCCCGGTGGTGAAGACCGTGACCGAGAAGGCCACCGCCACCGCTACGGCAACCGACGACGCGAAGACCGAGGTTGCAACCGTCACGGCTGAGCCGAAGTACGTCACCGAGACGCAGACCCGCCCGGCGACGACCTCCACCAAGACCGTCACCGCCCAGCCGTCCACCGTCACCGCAACCACGACGGTGAAGAACGAGACGCACCAGACGAGCGAGAAGACCATCGAGGTCGAGCGCTTCTTCCGGTCCTACAAGTACGCCTTCAACTTCTCCCAGAAGAAGGACACCCGCGTCATCCCGGTGGAGAAGCTGACCAACTGGAAGATCGACTTTGTCGACGACTCTAACGGCCTGGTCAAGGTGACCAAGTCCAAGGACGGCAAGAGCCTGGACATCACCCCGGTCAAGGAGGGCGAGGGCGATGTGCGCGTCGTCGTCGTCGATGGTGAGGGCAACCGCCACGAGTACACGATCCACGTGATCAACAAGGCCGAGAAGAAGATCGAGACCACCGACGTTGTGGTGAACAACCACTACTTCAACGTCTCCATCGCCGGCCACACCCAGACCATCCCGGTCCCGCAGGGCTGGGAGTGGGAGATCACCGAGGGTGGCAACTACATCACCACCAGCGAGAAGGACGGCAAGATCACCGTCAAGCCCAACGATGGGGTCCTCAGCGCTACCGCCAAGATCTCGGTGCACGAGCCGGGCGAGGCTCCGCGCAACGAGAACAACTACATCATCAACATCGCTGCGGACAGCAAGTACGACCAGCACCGCGTGATTGGTAACTCCAACAACTACGTCCTCGAGCTGGACAACATTGCTGGCGAGCCGAAGGTTGTAGAGGGCGAAGACATCGTCGAGTCCCTGGAGAAGGACAAGGACGGCAACTGGGTCCTGACCCCGAAGGCCGACAAGACCGGCAAGGTGGTCATCACCGCCAAGGACGAGAAGGGCGACGACTACCAGTTCACCCTGGACGTCCGCCAGGGCACCAACGTCCTCGTCGACGTCGAGACCGCAAACATCCAGCCGAACACCGACGAGGCTGCCGAGCTCAACACCGCCGACGGCGAGTACGAGCTGGAGTTCAAGCAAGGCCAGGACATCGCCACCGTCAACGGCAAGGCCGTCGAGGGCGACACCATCAAGCTGACCGGTGACACCAACAAGATCCAGGCCTCCGGCGACGGCGTCATCGTTGCCAACCTCTACGAGATTGTCGACGGCCAGCGAATCCTGGTTGGCGTCTACACCATCATCGCGGGCAACCGCACCAAGGTCGAGACCCAGGAGGTCGAACGTGAGATCAAGGACCGCCAGACCGTAGAGATCACCAAGGGTGCCGAGGACCACGAGATTAAGGTCACGGAGGGTGCTGACAACGTCACCACCGCGGTGGTGGAGAAGGACGGCAAGGAGATCACCCGTGTCATGCCGAAGCCGGGCTTCGAGGGCACCGTCGTGGTTGAGGAGCGCCTCGGCGACGAGGTCGTGGTCCGCTACACCATCACGGTGACGCCGAGCGAGGCCAAGGAGCGTAAGCAGGACGTCAAGGCGACTTCCCAGATCAACATCACCCGTGATTCCCACCTGCAGCGCCTGGTCGTGGTTTCCGGCGAGAACCTGCTCAACACCCTGCCCAACGACAAGGACGGCCAGTACACGACCGACTTCAAGCCCGACGCTGAGGGCCAGGTTGTCATCGAACTGCGCAACTCCCGCGACCTGCCGATCCAGCGCTGGATCCTCGACGTCACCCCGGTCGCTCCGCGCGAGTACAACTACGAGATCACCGACCGTTCCGAGCTGAAGCTCACCGCGCCGGAGGGCTCCACCTACGAGGTTGTTGAAGGCAAGGACCTGATCAAGGTTACCGAGAACGGCGACCAGATCACCGTCAACCCGGTCGAGGGCGCCGAGGGCAAGGCCGTCGTCGAGTTCACCAAGCCGAACGGCGCCAAGGAACGCTACGTCCTGGACATCACCCCGGTCTCCGGTAACGGCGCCGGCAATGGCTCCAACGGCGAGAGCTCCTTCAAGGTCTCCGAGCTGGGCCACTTCACCGTGACCATCCGCAACGAGAACACCTACAAGGTGATCAAGGGCGAAGAGTTCGTTGACGTCACCGAGAAGGACGGCCAGTGGGTCCTCACCCCGAAGGAAGGCACCTCCGGCAACCACGTGGTTGTTGTGGAGACCAACAAGAAGGGTGAGATTGTCAACCGCCACAACATCGAGATCACCGGCCAGGGCAACGAGCTCTCCTTCCGCGAGGAGCGCCGCGTCCTGGACCGAGACATCGAGACCAAGGTGAACCCGGGCAAGGGCAACACCTTCACCGTGGTTCGTGGCTACGACCTGATTGAGAACCCGGAGCCGGACAAGGCGGGCAACATCAACATCAAGGCCCTGCCGAACAAGTCGGGCACCGTGCTCATTGAGGAGCGCGACAGCAACGGCAACCCGGTCCGCATCATCGAGGCCGAGATCCCGGAGACCTCCGGTGGTTCCTCCATCCCGGCTCCGGAGATCACCTGGAACCCGAACACCGGCCGCGGCTCCGACGGTTCCATCACCATCGTCGTCGAGGGCAAGGGCGACTTCATCGTCGAGGGCTGCGACAAGGTTGGCAAGTGCACGCAGATCGACCCGGACAAGATCAAGGACAACGGCGATGGCACCCACACCATCGAGAAGGGCGCTATCCCGGGCGGCACCACTGAGATCCACGTGACCCCGGTGGGCAACGGCGTTGTTGATGAGGACGGCACCATCAAGATCAACGTCAGCGTCAATGCCCAGGGCAACGCCAACGCTGGCGCTGGTCAGGGTGATGTGAATGTTGGTTCGTCTGATCCGAAGTGTATTGCTTCGTTGGTTGGTTTGGCTTCGCCGTTGTTGCTGCTGATTCCGTTGGGCATCCTGTCCCAGGTGAACATTCCGGGTCTTGAGGGTGTGCGTGGTCAGTTGAATGCTGCGATTCAGGATGCGAATAATCGTATTCAGCAGGGTCTGGGTATTTATGATCATGATCGTGCGTCGCGTGCTGCTGGTGTGCAGGGTGCGTTTGCGGTTGAGAATTCGCAGATGATTGGTGTGGCTGCTGGTGCGCTGGGCGTGATTACTGCTGGTTTGTTGATTGGTGATGCGGTGTTGCGTGCTTGTGGTCAGGAGGAGTCGACGTCGTCGTACCAGTTGGGTGAGGCGACGGATAATGACACGTTGCGTTATGGTTCGTCTGGTAAGTCGGCTGAGGCTCCGAAGTCCGAGGAGTCCGAGGCTGCGAAGCCGGAGGTTGCTGCGACGGCTGAGAAGTAGTTTGTAGCACCGACAACCGCCCGTGTTGGTTGGTCCCCGCTGGGGGTCCACGGCCCGCACGGGCGGTTCTGTCATTGCACTGCGCTTCAAGATGTCGACGGAAAACAACTCGCGTAGTATCGTTATGTGAAGGGGCCAGGGTGGCGCGGAGGCCGTTCCGAACCACCCCGGGGCCCCTTTTTATTTTTAGGGTTAAGCGACAAAATGTGTGCTTTTCTCGGCGTGTCGACTTAAGCGACAAAATGTGTGCTTTTTTGGGGGTGGGATGGGTGGTTTTTGGGTGTGTTGTGCTGGGGTTATGTTCGTCCTGCCCAGC
>NZ_CAMPQC010000027.1:0-6811 GCF_946902955.1 Corynebacterium sp. Marseille-P8863
GCTGGGCAGGACGAACATAACCCCAGCACAACACACCCAAAAACCACCCATCCCACCCCCAAAAAAGCACACATTTTGTCGCTTAAGTCGACACGCCGAGAAAAGCACACATTTTGTCGCTTAACCCCAAAACGCCGGGCCCTGCTTCGAAATTCTCCGGCCCTTAGCTTACAAAACACGAAGGGCGTTGCATACCCGTTGAAAACAGCAATTTCGGTGCATAATTCTCATTTTTGAAAGCGCTACACCGGCGCGGGAAGTCCCACTGGCACTACGGATAACCTGGACAAATGTGAACAACATGGTTGTAGTTCGAGGTAGATGGCATGTTTCAAATACTGCATAGAACGTGCATGCAAGCCAAAGCACAGAGCGCACGTAAGCGGATTCCTAATTGTAAAGACAGAGACAGCCAAGCAAATCATATGAACATGTGACGTAATTCACGTCAAGGGGGCGGGTATTGCGGCACAAACTCGGAATATAAATGGGACCGGAACGCGGAAACGCCGGCGAGTTGAGATGACTCGCCGGCGTTTAACGGACCGTTTAGATGTTGAGGGCGGAGCGGATCTGGTCGACGATCGAGTTGATCACGCCGCCGAGGTCGAAGACCAGGGCGCCGAACAGCGTGAGCAGGCCGATGAGGATGCCGCCCGCGAAGAGTCCGGCGGACTCGGCGGTGGAGGAGCCCTCGCTGGGGGAGGCGGTCTCGGTAACCGTGACGGTTTCGGTTGCAGTCGCCGTTGCCGTCGCCGGGGCCGCAGTGGTCGGCGCCGTCGTCGGTGCAGCGGTCGCCGCAGTGGTCGGCTCGGTGTTCGGGGCGGTCACCGTAGTGGTGACGGTGGTGGTCTCGGTAGCCGCGGTAGCCGCGGTAGCCGAGGTAGCCGCCGGTGCCGCCGGTGCCGCCGGCGAAGAGGTGGCAGCCGCAGTGGTGGCAGCCGCAGTGGTGGTCGCCGAAGGAGCCGTGGTCGTGGGCGACGGGGTCGGGGCGTCGGCCGCGCGGGCGGTCAGCCACTGGTCCGGGCCGATCGGGTGGTCCACGATGCGGACCTCGCCGATGTTGCCGAACCAGCCGTCGACCTTGTCGTTCTCCCAGGCGGAGGTGCCGAGGAGCCACTGGGCGCCTTCGCCGCCCATGCCGAGGGGGCCGTAGCCGTCGCGAAGAATGGGGGAGCCGTCGACATACATGGTGACCGACTTGTCCTTCGGGTCATTGACCACGGCCACGTGCATCCACTCGCCCTTCGGGACCTCGTGGGTCCAGTTGGAGAAGCCCTCGCCGTTCTGGCCCCAGGCGTACCAGCGCAGCTCGCGGAGGCTGGACACGCCCAGCATCTGGATCGGGTCGCCGTCCTCGCTGTCGGGGTGGGCGACGGTGCCGGACTCGTCGCGGATGAGGGCGTTGGACCACTTGTTGTTGTCGGCGTTCCAGTCCTCGTCGAGCTTGAGGAAGGCCTCCATGGTGTAGCCGTTCTCAAACTGCATGTCGTTGATGTCGGCGCCGGTGGCGGTCTCAAACCAGGCGGTGGAGTGCTTGAACTTGGGGTCCTTCCAGCGCAGGGAGCCGCGGTCCGAGGAGAGGGGGTGCGTGTCTTCCGAGAAGGTCACGGCGTCCTCGCGGGCGCCGACGCGGTAGCGGACGCGGGTCATGTCGTTGCCGTTGGCCACATCGGGGATGACGGCACCCTTGGGGGCAGGGGAGGCGTCGTTAAGCATCTTGCCCTCGAACGTGGTCTGGCCGGGGCGCCAGTGGACGGCAGTGCCATCGACGTGGACGTAATCCTGGTCGTTGCGGGGCTTGTCCTGCTCGGTGACCTCGTAGGGCTGGAAGCCGTCGGCGACGGTGGTGCGGAGGAGCTCGGCGTAGTCGGGGTCGTTCTCATCGCCCTTGGTGAAGTCGGGGGCGAAGGACTTGAAGCGCTCGGCGAAGTTGAGGTCGATGGAGTAGGAGTCGCCCTCGCCCTCGGGGAGGAGGTGGTCGAAGCTGGTGAGCTTCGCGTGGTCCTTGTCCTTGACCCACGGCGAGTAGGCCGTCATGTCGAGCGTGTTGTTGGTCAGGTCGAACTGGAGCTGGCCCATCAGGCCGTTGCCGCCCAGGTAGGCCATCTGGTAGTCCTGCAGGATGTTGATGACGTCGTGGCCGGCGTCGTTCTTCTCCACGTGGTAGCCCGCGCCGTGGTGGTGGCCCGCGATGGTGAGGAAGATCTGGTCATTCTTGCGGATCAGCTTGTCCCAGAGGTGCTCGCCGTACTCCTTGGTGAAGTAGGTGGAGCCGTCGCCGTTGATACCGGAGATCTCGTGAGCGGTGAGGATGACGGGGAGGTCCGGGTGCTCGTCGATGACCTGCTGGGCCCAATCGAGGGTATCATCAGGCGCGCGGAAACCCAGCGCGAGGAGGAGGTACTGCTGTCCCTCGGCCTCGAAGATGTGGTACTCGGAATCCGTCTTCTGGCCCGGGAAGCCGTAGCCGTCGCCGCCGTCGTGGATGCCCGTGGACTGGTGGCGGGCCTGGAAGGTGGCGTTCCGCTTCGCGCGCTCCTCCGGGAAGTACTCCTCGAACGCGGACGGACCGTCCTCGCCGTCGAACATGAAGTAGTCGTGGTTGCCCGGCAGGATGGAGTAGTTGAGGTGCGCGTCCTCCAGCGGTTTCATCGCCTCCGAGCTGATGTCCCAGGAGTTGCGGACGTTGGCCTGGTCGACGACATCACCAAGATGCGCCACGAACTGGGTGTTCAGGTCCTCGTGGTGCTTTGCCAGGAACTCGGTCTGCACGTCGAACGGGTTCGAGCCGTAGCGGGTGCCAAAGATGTCGCCGGCGTCCTTGTCGCCGTAGCGGGCGTAGAACTGGGTGTCCGGAAGCACGCCGAGGGTGAAGCGGGAAGCGAGGTCGGCGCCGGCTTCGGCGGCATTCGCAGTGGGGAGCGGGAGCTGCGTCATCGGGGTGAGCAGGGCGAGCGCGGTGACGGCCGCGATGTGTGTGCGCATGGGAGATCCTTTACGGTGCGTGACTGACGGGATTGCTTTGGTGGGTGAAATCCACACTCAAACGTAGCGCTGCCAGGTTGCGTTACGGTGAAATTGAGGTGAAGGCTGGGAGTTGGAGAGGGAAGTCCAATGTGCGGGGGCGGGCGGAAGAGGGGATACAGTGGACCCGCACAACCGAGCCCAGCAGGAGGACCGCATGCCCACACCGAAGACGCTGCAAATGTTCATGATGGACGGGACGCCGGACGGGCCGATTAAGGCGTCGATTGCGAATTGGGTGGGCCGCGTCTATTCGATCCCGCGCACGGAGATCAATTCGGCGAAGCTGAAGCAGCGGCCTGACCTCAACCAGCCCGCGGTGTACTTCCTGGTGGGCACGAACCCGGACACGGATCAGCCGAAGATCTACATCGGGCAGGCCACGCGCAGGCAGAACGGCATGGCGTTCGCGCGCGCCGCCGAGCACACGCGCAGCGACGACAAGGACTTCTTCAACCGCATCATCTACCTCGTCGTGGTGGACAACTCGTGGGGCCCGACCGAGATCACGTTCCTGGAAAACGCGTTCCACCAGCGCGCCGTCAGCGCGGGCCGGTACGAGGTGGCGAACGGGAACACGCCGTCGCCGGGCAACGTGACCGAGGAGGTACAGGCGGTGCTCGACGAGTTCATCGAGAACACCAACCTGATCATCAGCGCCCTCGGCATCACGGCGTTCCAGCCCGTCGCGTCGGAGGCAACCCGGCGCGGGCAGGCGGCGGTGCCGCAGGAGCACGCGCCGAGCAGTGCTGACGACGAGCCCGTGTTCGAGCTGGCCAGCTACGACCGCTCCATCCACGCGCTCGGGCAGCGCACGCCGGGCGGGTTCGTGGTGTTCAGCGGAGCCAAGCTGCGCGAGGACCTCACGGCGAGCGCCCCGAAGGCCATCACCGCCAACCGCGAGCGGTACGCGGACAGCATGGACAACTTCCGCCTGACCAAGGACGTGGAGTTCTCCAGCCCAAGCTCGGCCGCCAGCTTTGTGCGCGGCGCGGCCACCAACGGGCGCACCGCCTGGCACCTGGCGGAGAACGCAAACGTCAGCCTCGCGGACTGGGAGGACCGCGAGACTGATGAGGTGGAGGCGGAAGGGATGGGGGACGGAGGGGCGTCGATAAGCGGCTAGAACATGCCCCAAATGGACACGGCGAGGATGAGCGAGCCCATGACCAGGAGGAAGATGGTGTCCGGGCGGCGGGCGTAGTGCCTGAACGCGGTGGCTTTGAACGCGAGGAGCGCGGGCAGGATGTAGAGGAGGAACGCGACGAAGACGCCGCCGACGACGGAGATCATGTCCAGGACCGACGGGTTGAGCACCGCGACGAGGACGGCCGTGACGAAGACGAAGACGTTGACCACGCGGCGGATCGAGCGCGGGGTGAGTGTGGCCGCCGTGCGCGGGGCCGCGACGCGGATAAGGTAGCCGGTGCCTTCCTCGGTGCCGAGGAGGTGGCCGAAGTAGGACGTGATGATCGCGCAGATGGCGATGAGCGGGCTCACCCACGCGAGGAACGGCGTGTGCGTCTCGTTGGCCAGGTAGGACAGGACCGGGACGTTTTGCTCGTTCGCGGCGTCCATGCCGTCGGCGCCGAGCGCGAGCGCGCACGACCAGACGAAGAACATGGTGAAGAGGACGAGCATCGCGGCCGTGACCAGCTCGATCTTGGAGACGGCGCGCTCGGTCGCGGCGACGTCGCCACCCGTGCGCTTCTGCATGTCCAGCGCGAACTGCGACACCGCCGCGATGTGGCTAAATGAGAACACCAGCACCGGCATGATCAGCAGCACCGCCTGCCACATCGGCGTCTGCGACTCGTAGGCGCGGAAGCTGGCGACATCCCACCGCGGAATCAGGTAGATCGACACCGCCGCGAGCGCGAAAATCAGCGGGTAGACCAGCGCATTTGCCAGCCACAGGGTCACCTTCATGCCCAGCGCGTAGGCGCCCGTGAGCACGCCGACGCATACGGTGGCCAGGAGCCAGCGGTTGATTTCGGGGCCATGGAGCTGATTAACGACGAAGCTGTCAACCGTATTCGTGATCGAAATGGCATAGATGAGCACCACCGGATAGATGCCCAGCCAGTACATGAGCGCGCTAACCAGGCCCCGCTTGCGGCCGGTCAGCGCGGTGACGACCTGGAGCACGTCCAGGCCTTTCGACGGCGACGCTGCCACGATCCGGGCGTACGCGCGGTGCGAGAGGAACACCATCGGCCCGATGATCAGCGTGGCGATCACCAGCGGCCAGAACCCGAAGCTGCCCGCGTTGATGGGCAGGAACAGGATGCCGGCGCCGACGCCGGTGCCGAACAGGGCGATCACCCAGGAGAAGAAGTTGCCGTCCGGGGCCTTGGAGCGCCGCTGCTCGCGGATCTGCTCTTTGTCCGCCTCGGTGAGGTGGTCGGCGTCGAACTGCGCGCGGCCGAGCTCGAGGTGCTCGTCGCTGTACTGCTCGGGCAGGTCGGCGTAGGGGACGGGATGGGTGGTGTCTTGCTTATGTGAAGTGGTCATAGTTCCACGCTTTCAATGTCGTAGCTCACAAGGGTAGCACGGGGGTCGTACCCACTTTCGACGCCAAACCGAGTTGGTACGCTGATGTCCGGGGAGGGGACATGGAAAGAGCAATGCTTGTGACGCACCTGATCCGGCCGGGGGAGAGCGACGCGCTCGCGTGCCGGAAGCTGTCCGCGACGCGGTACGTGGCCGAGCAGGACTGGCGCGGCCTCAAGGCCTATGAGCAGGAGTTTCTGCGCGCGTACGCGATCGGGGTCGGCGCACAAAAGGCGGTGGTGGTGGGCCGCTCGGCCGCCGTCATCATGGGCCTATGGACGCTGCCCGCGAAGCACTCGCCGGTAATGCTGGCCAACCCGCGCCACTCGCCGCCGCCGAAGAAGCAGTGGCCCGAGGGGGTGCAGTACCGGGAGATGCGGATCCCGGAGGTTGACCGGGCTTCCATCTCGCTTCTCGACGGCGACACCGTCCTCCTCACCACCCCCGTCCGCACCACCGTCGACGTCGCCCGGCTCCACGGGGTGCGCCACGGCGTCGTCGCGATGGACTCGTTCCTCCACCAGTTCCGCCCCGGCGCGCGGGCGGAGCTCGAGGCGACGGTGCGCCGCCTGGCCAGGAAGAAGGGCATCGCACACGCGCGGACGGCGCTGGCCTGGAGCTCATCCCTGTCGCAGTCGCCGTACGAGTCGCTCCTGCGCGTCATCCTGCGCGAGCGCGGCATCGAGGCGCAGGAGCAGCTGTGGATCGGACCGTACGTGCGGCCTGACCTGTTGTGGGACCAACTGGTCATTGAGGTCGACGGCGACGTGAAGTTTGCCGAGGACGGGCAGACCGCCGCCCTGGAGCAGGCGCAGCGGGAGAACTGGATCCGGGTGCAGGGTTACGAGGTTGCCAGGCTCACACCGCGGCAGATCCTGCGCGACGAGGACTGGTGCATCCGCCACATCCTCGACCTCAAGGCGCGCTCGGAGCACCTCGGGCCGCCGCGGGTGCCGGCGACGCAGTGGCGGCCCGGCCACGGGGAGCACTGGCGGCGGTAGGCGGGCCGGGGGTTTGGCGCTGCGGTTGGGGCCTGCCTCTTATAAACATCTGACGCTGCCGACGACACTCCCTGTGGGGTAATTCTGGGGGGGCCGTCAATTTTAAAAAAAAAAAAAAGCCGAAGGATGAGGGGACAAATTTACTCATACATATCTTCTAGTGTATACGATATATATGTCATCATACTAACTGTTTACAGGCTAATTATTATAGACAGTGTAATATATAA
>NZ_CAMPQC010000028.1:0-6330 GCF_946902955.1 Corynebacterium sp. Marseille-P8863
AACCCCCACCAAACCCCCAGCGCACCGCCCCAATCCGTGTGATAATCCCCGTATGGTGAGCCGAGAGTACGAGTCTGTCCCCGGCGGCAAGTGGTGGCAGATGCAGGAGACTGCGGAGAGTAAGCGTCGTAACGCGGAGTGGGACAAGCAGCGCGCGTTCGAGCGTCAGTTCAGGGCGAAGGGTGCGCGTCGATTAGCGGTGCTGGTCGCGGTGGTGATCGGCCTGCTCCCGGCGATCTTCATGTTCGCCCTGTGGCGCGCGCCCGAGGCGCCGGACCCGGTGGAGACGGTCGCGGAGGCGCCGCCCGCCTTCGTGGACGACCCGGACGACCTGCTCTCCCCGGACGAGGAGCTGCGGCTGCTCGACGGTGCCGACGACCTCCCGCACCCGTCGACGGTGCAGCAGCTGCGCTTCATCGTGTTCGACGATTCGCTGGACAACGTGAACGATTCGGTGGAGAACTTCATGCGCGACACCTACCCGGACGAGATCGGCGACGACACGTTCGCGGACGGCGTCATCCTCGTCGGCGCGGCGATGAAGACGCGCCACCAGTTCATTTTCGCTGGTAAAGACGTCGCTAGCCAGCTCGCGCTCCGCAGCGGCAGCCACCTCGACCGCTCGCTCGCGGCGATGAAGGACGGCCTCGCCGCCGGCGACATCCCGCGCGGCCTCCTGGACGGCGCGCGCGTCGCGATGGACCCGGAAGAGGTCGCCAGCCGGAACGACTCCAGCTTCCTCGGCTACCTCACCGCCATCCCCACCGGCTTCGGCTTGTTCGCCGCGGCCCTCGCGGTCGGCTTCGTGCCGGTGAAGCGCATTGAGCGTCGCAAGCAGCGGATCGCCGAGGCCCGCCTCGATCGCCAGAAGCTTATCGACGCCCACTCGTCCCTCGCCCTCCGCCTCTCCGAACTCGACCTGCGCGCCCACTCCCTGTCCTCCCGCTTTGCCAACGGCGAGCTGCGCCAGGAGTGGGAGGAGGTCCGCGACCGGTTCCTCGCCATCGACGACGCGGTCGCGCACCTCCCCGTCGACACCGACAGCGACGCCCTGGCCAACTGGGAACAGCTCCATGACGCCGCCACCACCGTCAAGGACGTGGAGCGCGCAGAGGAGAACATCAACCTCCTGTTCCGCATGGAGCAGGGCGACGTCAATGTGCGCGCCGAGCGCCTGCGCGCCCTGCGCGCCGACGCCGTCGACGCCGGCAAGAAGGCGAAGGACTCCCACCTGAAGGCGGGGCTGCAGGACATCGTGAACCGTCTCGACGCGATAGCCACGGACCCGGCGAACCCCGCGTTCATGGACGCGTTCGTGCGCCTGCTCGCGGACTACCGCATCCTCATGGACGTGCTGCAGAAGCAGCAGTTCACCGCGCGCAAGGGCGTGAAGGATCCGCGCGCGCCGCACTTGTGGGAGCGGGACTACGCGTACCCGGGCGTGTACACCTACGCCACCCTCTCCCTGTGGGACAGCACGACCAACCGCCCGAGCTCCAGTTCCGGCGGGACGAACTCGGGGTTCAGCTCCGGCTTCTCCGGCTCGGGCGGCTCCAGCTCCTTCTAGGGGGCGCATGGCTCGGGCGGGGGCGATGTGCGCCGTTTGACGAGATCAGGATGACGAAGATACGGAATTTTTGTCGCATCTTCGTCAGGGTGATCTCGTCATCTGGGTGCCGGGGGCGATCACGAGGCCGATACTCGCCGCAATGCTCAACCCCCACCGATCCTCCCTACGGCAACGCAGAACCCCCTCGCACACTCGCGTTCTAAATGGGGGGGTGTTGAACGCTCTTCCGGCTTCGGGGGGGGTGAGCCGTGGGCGAAGGGGCCTGCTCACTGCAGTATGGCACGGATTGCCCAATACGTCTACCCCGGCAGCGCCTCATACGCACCAAATCAACAAAAACCCAGCTCAGAGCAACACAATTCGCACTACCCCCACCCGTTTCACCCGGCGCATCCCCCACGCCTGGCGTACTATGTCAGCGCACAGACAGTCCGCATGCACCTCATCCCCAGCCCCGAAATCCGAAGGCGCCATGACCCGCTCCACGCACGACACGCCCACGCAAAAGCAGCGCGACCAGCACACGTCCTCCCGCCGCGCCGAGGACCTCACGCCCGATGAGGCTAACGACGTCCAGACAAACCTGGCCTACGACTTGCAGGGCGCCAAGTTTGACCTGCCCGCGGACTTCGAGGCCACAAAGGACGAGCTCCCGGAGTGGCGCCTCGCGCACTTCGCGGTGATTGTCCCGCTTCCGGTGGGGGCCTTCGACGGCGCCGATTTCACCCGCTGGGCGCCGGGCCGTTTCCGTGGCATCAAGTCGATCCAGGTCCCCGCGTTCGACGAGGCGCGCGGCACGTACCGCAACCCGGAGACCATGGAGCGGGAGCGGAAGCTGGATCAGCCGGCCTGGAGGTATTCGCCGCGCGTCTTCCACCGCGGCGCGAACGTGCATTTCCGCCGGCCGCTCAATGAGTCGATGGGCGCGGACGCGCTGGACGCGAAGGGCGGGGCGTCGGAATTCGCACCCTCGCGCAATCGCCACGGCATGAGCGTCTCGGCTCGCCGCTTCCTGTTCCAGCCGGACATCACCCCGGAAAACGGCAAGGAGCCGCCAGCGGATCCGCGTCAGGCTCCCGTGGACTCGAGCTTTTCGCTTATCGACGCCACAAATCCCCTCGCCTCCGTCACCCTCACCTGCGCCGAGCTCCTGGACTACCAGGGCCCGGAGCTCAAGTACGCCGATACTGCCAATCAACCCGAGACGCCGGACACACCTGACACACCAGACACGGACTCGCGGGAGTTCCGCAACCAGTTCCTGGTGCTCCACGTGGTTGCGGAGCACTGCTCGGGTGACGCGCTCGAGGCGGTGTCGAAGTCGTTGCACCGCCCGCGCAGCAAGGTCAAAGTGGGGCGTCCCGGCGAGGAGCCGCGGACCAGGAACCTCCTCGAGGTGTGCTTCGAAATGGTCAACGAGGTCCTCGGCGGCGCACAGCTGCAGGTCAGCCGCGGTGGCACCGCCTACGTGAGGGGGGATCGTCGGCGCCCGCTGGCAACGCGCCCGTACACCACGATCACGGCGATCCCGGCGTGCGACGAGCCCGCGCTGCCCCGCCGCATGCGCAGCTCTCTCCGCGAGGGCTTAGGCACCTGGACGCGCCACGACGCGTGGGCGTGGTTCCTGGCCACACGCGCCGACGATTACAGCCCGGAGCTCACGGCGATGGACCAGGTCTCGCTGGACGCGTCGCGGGTGCAGCTGTTCCAGGATTGGACGGTGCATTCTGATGAGAACGGGCTGGCGGTGGTGCGCCGCTCGCCGATTGAGAACCGCAACAACAACTTCTGGATGCTCACCGGCACCCGCCTCGTCGACCTGGCCATCCTGGTCCGCCGGGCGGACAACTACCTGTCCGTGATGGCGAAGCAGATGCGTCGCATGTCCTTCGGCTCCGAGGAGTTGGAAGCGGTCCGCCGGAAGCCGGAGTGGGACGACGAGGACGTGGAGTTGGCGTCGAAAATCTTGCGCACCAGCTTGCGGGACTTTGAGGACATTCAGACGGAATTTGTTATCTTCCGCGACTACCTCTGGTACGAGTCGGTGAGCGGCCGGCCGGTGGATACGGCCGTGCTGCATCACATGCTCAAGGAGACCGGTACGCGCGACGATTTCCAAGAGGTTGCTTCGGAGCTTGAGCTGCGCAAGGACATTTACAAGACGCAGGGCGATGCGATCCGCGTGGCGCTGGATAACGTGAAGCGGCGCCGCGCGGAGCAGGCGCAGGATCGCCGCGAGCAGTTCAACATCAACCTGGCGATCGTCGGTACCGCCCTGGCCATCCCGGGCCTGATCGACCTGTGGCCGCGCGACGATTCCTCGTACGGCGCCTTTGTCATCTCGGTGATTCTGGTGCTTACCATCACGGCATTCCTGCTCAGCCCGAAGCTGCGCGGCGTTTTCCGCCCAAACCAGAACTCAGACTAGAACTCAAAGTATAACTCAAACTCAAACCATAAATCAGCAGCTCAAGGCGATAAACACCAATCCTGAATGCGACTTTGAGTTATAGTTCTGGGCATGACCCGCGCCAGCTATCTTGAGCCCGAAGTTGGCCAGTGCGGGAGTGCGTACCGCTGATTCTTCGCGTTCCAGTACTTCTCGGTAAACGTAATCTCACCAATTTCGGCCATTCGTTTGAGCGCCGGAGTCATTTGGCCATAGCTCATGCCAGTCTGCTCACCAATCTCCCGCTTGGTCAGGGGGTGACCCGCATTCTCCAGGACGTGCTGGATGAGCTGGATCTTCTCTTCCAGGCGGAGATATTTCCGATTTGGAACCGCGGGATTCGCAGCTTCCGGCCGCGTGGTGGCGCTGCCGTCCGCGTGGTTGCGTGCAAGGTCGTCTTCCGCGTCGTGCCGGAAGGAATACACGGTGCCACCGGCTTGTCCTCGAGTAGTGGCGAGGCCGTACTCCACGAGCTGTTGTAGCTCCGTCCGCGCACGAGTCGAGTCCATGGGGAACTCCTCGCGGTACGTAGCGTTGGTGAGCTCTTCGCCGTTGCGCATCCGTATCAGCGCGTGGCGTTGCGCGGTGGAGAAGATCTCGCCGCCTGGTAGGCGCGATGCCCACGCGACGTCGTCTTCGGAGAGCATCGTTGAGGATGTCAAGATCGCCTGGAATTCGATGACGCGGTCCTTGAAGTAGGGGGCGGGTAGGAAGGCGTCGTGAAGCGCCTCACGTACAGCGGGAATACCTGTTGCGCTTGCCTCAATGACGCGGTTGCCCCTCGACGTCTTCACCGCAGAACACATGCGGTACAACACGGGATTTCTGGCGCGGGGTCCGGTGTTGCCCAACTCGCGCTCGGTCAGCCCCCACAGCCCACCAGGGTTTACCACGATGAGTTTGTCCTGCTGCTTCACCACTTGGGTGTACGCGAGCAAGCTGGCGGGTGAGAGGTCGCGGTGGACGAGCGCGTTAGCAACGATCTCGCGGATGGCCAGGATCGGAATCTCCGGAACGTCTTTGCCGTGGCCGTCCGAGAACGTGATACTGGTTTGCAGGTGATCGGTCACCCAATCCACTACCGCCTCTAGCAGATCAGGGACGGGACCTGTGAACTCTTCCTTATCGCGCATGCGGACCGTTTTTGGATCGCCGGGGTTGCGCGTGACATGCGCTTTCACCGTGAGCGGCAAGAATTGCTGTGGGTGGACGCCCAGTGCGTAGACCGCTGCAACCGTTGGCTCACCCGTTTCCGGCGCGACGACATTGGTTTTGATGAGCTGCTCTTGCCTGGGTAAACGGGCGAGTCGCTTCGATTGGGAGAGTTCTCGCTCCAGATATTGTTGTAGAAGCTCCGGGTCCAGATCACGTTCTACGCTTGCGCCTTCGACGGGGGCGCGGTCGTGCTTGGGCACGCCCCGCTGCGAGACGAGGAAGAGTTCTTCGTTTGAGTCAAGCTCGTAATCGCCGTCGCCGCTACGGATGTAGGCCGGGCCCCCTCTACCAACTCGAAACGGCTTCCGGTCCGACGGTTGGGGCGGCACGACGCACTGGAGTACCGTTTTGCCTTCGATAGTCGCGGTTTCTATCGCTCCGAGTTGGAGGGGAGGCACGATTTTCTGTCGTGCCTTGTTTGCCAATTGGCTCTCCATGGTTTTGGGGTCAGCAATGCCGGTCACCGGGAAGGTGCCACCGTCCTCGGCCACGCCAAGCAGGATCACCCCGCCCTCCGGCATGTTCCCGAAAGCGGAGAGTGTCTCAGTAATGCTCTCCGGAAGACCGCCGGAGGCATCCTTGGCTTCGATCCGATAGGTATCGTTGCCAATGTCTCGCAGCTTTTCGAGGTATTCGCGAACGCTATTCTCACTCACCTTGCAAAGTATAACTCAAACCAGAACTCAAAGTATAACTCAAACACAAACCATAAAGAAGCAGCTCACAGCGATAAAGACCAATCCTGAATGCGACTTTGAGTTATGGCTTGAGTGCGATTGTTCGAAATCGAACTCAGAGTTCGAGCCCGCTTATCGACGCCCCCGCCACCCCACTCCAACACCACCCACACAGCACACCCCTCACAGCCAACTACCATGATCGGCATGACTCCCGCCGACGCCAGCACCGCAGCCAGCGCCACCCCCACCCCCCCCCCCCCCCTCTCTCTTTCACACACCTCCCTGCCCCCCACCCAAACGGGAACCTCGTAGACCGTGTTCTCCTTCTGCAAAAAAAGATTGAGAATCATTGCGTACTCGTCGTTGTGGCCTTCCCACGGCATGAAGGCGACGAGCAGGTTTCGGCGGTGCGCCAT
>NZ_CAMPQC010000029.1:0-5568 GCF_946902955.1 Corynebacterium sp. Marseille-P8863
TTTTTTGTTGTGTCGGCCTGTTTTTGCCCCGTCGGGTTGGGTCGGCACTGAAAGTAATTTGAGGATTTGCCAATCCTGCACTGCGATTGTTTTTGGTTGTGGTGTGGGTTGGTTTGTTTTTGGTTAGGTTTGGGCTTTTCACGGCCTTTGTTTCTTGCTGAAACTTTTTTGTGGAGAGTTTGATCCTGGCTCAGGATGAACGCTGGCGGCGTGCTTAACACATGCAAGTCGAACGGAAAGGCCCTGCTTGCAGGGTACTCGAGTGGCGAACGGGTGAGTAACACGTGGGTGATCTGCCCTGTACTTTGGGATAAGCCTGGGAAACTGGGTCTAATACCGAATATGACAATTGTTTGGATGCGATTGTGGAAAGCTTTTGCGGTATGGGATGAGCTCGCGGCCTATCAGCTTGTTGGTGGGGTAATGGCCTACCAAGGCGTCGACGGGTAGCCGGCCTGAGAGGGTGTACGGCCACATTGGGACTGAGATACGGCCCAGACTCCTACGGGAGGCAGCAGTGGGGAATATTGCACAATGGGCGCAAGCCTGATGCAGCGACGCCGCGTGGGGGATGACGGCCTTCGGGTTGTAAACTCCTTTCGCAACCGACGAAGCTTTTGTGACGGTAGGTTGAGAAGAAGCACCGGCTAACTACGTGCCAGCAGCCGCGGTAATACGTAGGGTGCGAGCGTTGTCCGGAATTACTGGGCGTAAAGAGCTCGTAGGTGGTTTGTCGCGTCGTTTGTGGAATACCGCAGCTTAACTGCGGGGTTGCAGGCGATACGGGCATAACTTGAGTGCTGTAGGGGAGACTGGAATTCCTGGTGTAGCGGTGGAATGCGCAGATATCAGGAGGAACACCGATGGCGAAGGCAGGTCTCTGGGCAGTAACTGACGCTGAGGAGCGAAAGCATGGGGAGCGAACAGGATTAGATACCCTGGTAGTCCATGCCGTAAACGGTGGGCGCTAGGTGTGAGTCCCTTCCACGGGGTTCGTGCCGTAGCTAACGCATTAAGCGCCCCGCCTGGGGAGTACGGCCGCAAGGCTAAAACTCAAAGGAATTGACGGGGGCCCGCACAAGCGGCGGAGCATGTGGATTAATTCGATGCAACGCGAAGAACCTTACCTGGGCTTGACATACACTGGATCGGGCTAGAGATAGTCTTTCCCTTTGTGGCTGGTGTACAGGTGGTGCATGGTTGTCGTCAGCTCGTGTCGTGAGATGTTGGGTTAAGTCCCGCAACGAGCGCAACCCTTGTCTTATGTTGCCAGCATTTGGTTGGGGACTCATGAGAGACTGCCGGGGTGAACTCGGAGGAAGGTGGGGATGACGTCAAATCATCATGCCCCTTATGTCCAGGGCTTCACACATGCTACAATGGTCGGTACAACGCGTGTGCGATCCTGTGAGGGTGTGCTAATCGCTGAAAGCCGGTCGTAGTTCGGATTGGGGTCTGCAACTCGACCCCATGAAGTCGGAGTCGCTAGTAATCGCAGATCAGCAACGCTGCGGTGAATACGTTCCCGGGCCTTGTACACACCGCCCGTCACGTCATGAAAGTTGGTAACACCCGAAGCCCATGGCCCAAACTTGTTAGGGAGTGGTCGAAGGTGGGATCGGCGATTGGGACGAAGTCGTAACAAGGTAGCCGTACCGGAAGGTGCGGCTGGATCACCTCCTTTCTAAGGAGCTTTTTATTGTTGTGCCCACGGTTGTGGGTTGGTGGTTGATGTCGCCGTAGGTGTGACTGCCACTTATTTGTTTTGTATAAATTCCGGGTGGATGCGCACCGGCAGGGTTGGATGCTTCTGCTTTGTGTGGCGCGGGTGTGTGACCAGTTTTTCGCAAACATGGTTTTGGGTATGTTGGCATGCTGTTGGGTGTCTGGGGCAGCACATGGCCTGCGCACGGCGTTTGCGTTGTGTGTGGTTGTGGTTGTCTTGTTGGCCTGCACGTGAATGATCACTGCGCTGTTTGTGGTGTGTGGTTGTTGTGGTGTGGGTGTGTTGTGTGAGAACTGTATAGTGGACGCGAGCATCTTTCTTCTTTGCCGCATCTTGGTACACGCGTTTGTGTGTGCTTGGGGTGTGGTGTTGTGAAGGATTTTTTGTTTTGTAAGTTTGCAAGACTGTTTTTGTGTTTTGTGTATCTGAGCATGCGCCGCCCTGTGGTGGTGTGTGTTTGTGTGTGTTGGATAATTGTTTGGTTATTCAGGGCGTACGGTGGATGCCTTGGCATGCTGAGCCGATGAAGGACGTGTGAGGCTGCGTTATGCCTCGGGGAGTTGTCAACAAAGCGTTGATCCGAGGATGTCCGAATGGGGGAACCCAGCACCGGTTGTGTGGTGTTACCTGCAGATGAATGCATAGTCTGTGTGGAGGTTGACGCGGGGAAGTGAAACATCTCAGTACCCGTAGGAGAAGAAAACAATTGTGATTCTGCTAGTAGCGGCGAGCGAACGTGGATGAGGCTAAACCATGTGCGTGTGATACCTGGCAGGGGTTGCGTGTGTGGTGTTGTGGGGTGCAGTGTTTCTGGGCTGCTGACCAGGAGCGTGCGCGTGCGTGTTAGCGGAAGCATCTGGGATGGTGCGCCGGAGTGGGTGAGAGTCCTGTACGTGAAGGCGTGTGCGTGTGTGTTGTTGTTGCCCCGAGTAGCAGCGGGCTCGTGGAATCTGCTGTGAATCTGCCGGGACCACCCGGTAAGCCTAAATACTCAGTGTGACCGATAGTGGATAGTACCGTGAGGGAATGGTGAAAAGTACCCCGGGAGGGGAGTGAAAGAGTTCCTGAAACCGTGCGCTTACAATCCGTCAGAGCACTTCTTTTAGTGTGATGGCGTGCCTTTTGAAGAATGAGCCTGCGAGTCAGCGGCATGTCGCGAGGTTAACCCGTTAGGGGTAGTCGTAGCGAAAGCGAATCCTCATTGGGTGTTTTAAGTGGCATGTCCTGGACCCGAAGCGGGGTGATCTACCCATGGCCAGTGTGAAGCAGCTGTAAGAGGTTGTGGAGGCGCGAACCCACGTAGGTTGAAAACTGCGGGGATGAGTTGTGGGTAGGGGTGAAAGGCCAATCAAACTCCGTGATAGCTGGTTCTCCCCGAAATGCATTTAGGTGCAGCGTTGTATGAGCTTGCCGGAGGTAGAGCTACTGGTTGGTTGAGCGGGACTATCATCTTAGCAACATCAGCCAAACTCCGAATGCCGGTTGAAGTGTTGTACAGCAGTGAGACTGTGGGGGATAAGCTTCATAGTCGAGAGGGAAACAGCCCAGATCGCCGGTTAAGGCCCCTAAGGGTGTACTAAGTGGAAAAGGATGTGGGATCGCGAAGACAGCCAGGAGGTTGGCTTAGAAGCAGCCATCCTTGAAAGAGTGCGTAATAGCTCACTGGTCGAGTGGTTCCGCGCCGACAATGTAGTGGGGCTCAAGTACACCGCCGAAGCCGCGGCAACAATGTTTTGTTGGGTAGGGGAGCGTCGTGCATGGTGTGAAGCAGTACCGTGAGGGGTTGTGGACTGTGTGCGAGTGAGAATGCAGGCATGAGTAACGAGTGTAAGGTGAGAATCCTTACCGCTGGATGACTAAGGGTTCCTGGGTCAAGTTCGTCTTCCCAGGGTGAGTCGGGTCCTAAGGCGAGGCCGACAGGCGTAGTCGATGGTCAACGGGTTGATATTCCCGTACCCGTGTGTGTGCGTCAAGTGATGAAGCGGTGATACTAACCACCCTGATCGCTGGCCATGGCACTACTTTGTGGTGCTGGGTTGGTGTGATGCGTGGGGCCTGAGTCGTTGTAGTCAAGTGATGGGGTGACGCAGTGTGGTAGCCAAGCCACTTATTGGATTGTGGTGTAAGCGTGTGGCACGACGGTGTGTGAAATGCCATCGTCATTGTGTGTGAGGCGTGATGCGTAGCCCTTTTTTGGGTGATGTTGGTGATCCTGTGCTGTCGAGAAAAGCCTCTAGCGAGTGTGCATACGGCCCGTACCCGAAACCGACACAGGTGGTCAGGTAGAGAATACTAAAGCGGTCGGGTGAACTGTGGTTAAGGAATTCGGCAAAATTCCCCCGTAACTTCGGGAGAAGGGGGACCTGTGCTGGTGGCCATGTTTTCTCATGGTGTGCTGGTGTGGGTCGCAGAGAAGAGAGGGGAGCGACTGTTTATCAAAAACACAGGTCCGTGCGAAGACGGTTAAGTTGATGTATACGGACTGACGCCTGCCCGGTGCTGGAAGGTTACGAGGACCTGTTAGATCCTTTGTTGGGTCGAAGCGGAGAATTTAAGCCCCAGTAAACGGCGGTGGTAACTATAACCATCCTAAGGTAGCGAAATTCCTTGTCGGGTAAGTTCCGACCTGCACGAATGGCGTAACGACTCCCCTGCTGTCTCAACCACAGGCCCGGTGAAATTGCAGTACGAGTAAAGATGCTCGTTTCGCGCGGCAGGACGAAAAGACCCCGGGACCTTCACTATAGCTTGGTATTGGCATTCGGTGCGGTTTGTGTAGGATAGGTGGGAGACTGTGAAGCATTGACGCTAGTTGGTGTGGAGTCGTTGTTGAAATACCACTCTGACCGTAGTGGATATCTAACCTTGGCCCATGATCTGGGTTGGGGACAGTGCCTGGTGGGTAGTTTAACTGGGGCGGTTGCCTCCCAAAATGTAACGGAGGCGCCCAAAGGTTCCCTCAGCCTGGTTGGCAATCAGGTGTTTAGAGTGTAAGTGCACAAGGGAGCTTGACTGTGAGACTTACAAGTCGAGCAGGGACGAAAGTCGGGACTAGTGATCCGGCACCTACTTGTGGATGTGGTGTCGCTCAACGGATAAAAGGTACCCCGGGGATAACAGGCTGATCTTCCCCAAGAGTCCATATCGACGGGATGGTTTGGCACCTCGATGTCGGCTCGTCGCATCCTGGGGCTGGAGTAGGTCCCAAGGGTTGGGCTGTTCGCCCATTAAAGCGGCACGCGAGCTGGGTTCAGAACGTCGTGAGACAGTTCGGTCTCTATCCGCCGCGCGCGTTGAAACTTGAAGAAGGCTGTCCCTAGTACGAGAGGACCGGGACGGACGTACCTCTGGTGTGCCAGTTGTTCCGCCAGGAGCATTGCTGGTTGGCTACGTACGGGAGGGATAACCGCTGAAAGCATCTAAGCGGGAAGCCTGTTTTGAGATGAGGTTTCTTAGGCGCCCAGGAGATGACTGGGTTGATAGGCCAGATCTGGAAGCATCGTAAGATGTGGAGGTGACTGGTACTAATCCGCCGTTGATCAAACACTTTTGCACACACGTGGATACACTTGTGGTGTTGTAGGTTTGCGAAACGATTTGTTTGCGTCCACTATGCAGTGCTGGCACAGCACACCTGTTGGCTAACTGTTCATATTGTTGAATATTTTGACTGTCGCATCACCAATCCTTGGTGGTTGGTGGCTGGCATGCCCCGTTGGGTGTGTCGGTGGTTGATGGCGGCGGGGAAACGCCCGGTCCCATTCCGAACCCGGAAGCTAAGCCCGCCCGCGCTGATGGTACTGCACTCGGGAGGGTGTGGGAGAGTAGGTTACCGCCGACCC
>NZ_CAMPQC010000030.1:0-3765 GCF_946902955.1 Corynebacterium sp. Marseille-P8863
GAACACCAAACGTCTTCACGAGGCGTTGGACTACGCCACCCCACAAGAAGTAGAAACCGAGTATTATCTCACCGAGCCCATCAACACAGGGCCGTAAAAGAAGCGGAACCAAACCCAGGACGCTTCAGACCCTAAATAATCAGCAACGACAGTGACGCATAGGAACACAACGGATGCTGTGATCGGAAGCCTCACTGATAGAGGGAGCATCGACGCTCCGACAATGATAAATGCGAGTTGGCGTGTATCTGGTAGTTCAAGCGCATACTGCCAGACGATGGCAATGACTGCGAGAAAAATACACGCGATTGTGATGTATCGCCGCGTCGTGATGGCAGTTCCCATAACACTGGGGGAAAGCGGGGACTGCCAGTTCACGATACTCCTTGCGGTGTTGGTCTTTACATGTTGACGTTACCGAACAGTGATTTTGACGACCTGTGGTTTATCAAAGTTGTTGACCGTCGCGTGGCCCTCTAGCCGCGCTTTACCGGAGGACAAAGCCCCAACCTTAGGGCAGGACGCGTCGATGCGTTTCTCCCCTGGCTCAAGTTTCCAGTAGTAGACGGAATTCCTATCGGTGTAGTGCGCCATTTCCGGGAGCAAGCCACCGAGTGAGCATCTGCCCGCTGTCCTTCCATCTTCGGTGACAATTTGGATGACGGATTCTTCGCCACGCGGTTGTACGTGGGGTGCCGGGGTGCTTGGTGCTCCAATTGCAATGGCCGTCGCGACTGCCGTGGCAACGGACGCAAAAGTCAGGACACTTGCGAGAAGTGGGGCAACAGCGTCCCAACTGATTGGAAATTGTCTAATTGCGGCTTGAACCGATGCTGGAACCTGGATTGGTAGACGCATTGTTGTCCTTTTCCTTAATGTCGTTAAAAGTGTTGATCATCGAAGGGGTAATTCGCACCTGGGGATGGAATAATGGAGGCCCATCGGCCCCCGCGCATTGAGTATTCATCGAGCATGCAGTAAAAGTACAGAGTACTGCGATGTTCATATACTTTCGTATATAAAATGTGCCGATCCTACCCGCGCAGCACGACTACCAGGTTGGAAACCGCAAACTCGCGGAGCAGGGGCACCCGCGTCAACCACCAGGCCCAGCGAGGGTGGTAGCGCGGGAACGCAGCGAGGAGCCTGCCGGTCGATTCCGCCCACGCCAAGCCCTCCTTTGCGGAGACGGCGAAGAGGGACTCGCCCCACTTGTTCTTCGGCTCGTGCCCGTGGGCAGCCACGTAACGACGCCTAGCGAACTCGCCGCCCACGTAGTGCTGCCACAGGCCGGTCTCGTGCCCGCCGAAGGGTCCCAACCACACCGTATAACTCAGCACCACCAGGCCGCCGGGCTTGGCCACACGCAACATCTCCTCGGCCATCGTCTGCCAATCCGGGATGTGCTCCGCAACGTTGGAGGAGTACACCACGTCGAAGGAATCGGTGGCGACGGGGAGGGCGGTGCCGTCGCCACGGACGGAGCCGTAGCCGGAAATACCGGCCGCGGACAGCTCCGAGACGCTCGGCTCCACGCCCACATAGAAGGTATCCGCGAAGGCCTCGGCGAAATAGCCCGGACCGCCGCCCACATCTAACACCGACTTACCCCGCAGGGGGGATGCAGTGAGGTCGGCGGAGAGGGCGTCGAGAAGCTGGTAGGTGTCGCGGGCCAACCCCTCGTAGAAGATGCGAGGGCGGAACTGCTCATAGCGAAACGAGCGTAACAAGCGCAACGAACGTGCCAAGGTGGCCAGGTGGCGGGTACGGTACATGACAATGAAGATACTGCTGATGTGTTGGCGCGACTCCACCCACAAGGTGGCGGCTCCGAGGCGTACCTGGAACGCGTCGGCGAAGCGCTCGCGGCCGCCGGCCACCAGGTGATCTACCGCACCGCGAAACACACCGACGCCCCGCGCGTCACTCGCAGAAACGGCATCCGCTTCGAACGCGCCGGGGGCAAATACAGTGTCTACCTGCTCGCGCCATTCGCCGCGTGGCGACACCGGCCCGACATCATCGTGGACACCCAAAACGGCATCCCCTTCTTCGCACGCCTCTACTCGCGGGCCGCGACCGTGCTGCTCACGCACCACTGCCACAAGGAACAGTGGCCGGTGGCCGGGCCGATCATCGGGCGGTTCGGGTGGTGGCTGGAATCCAAGGTGGCGCCCAGGGTGTTCCGCGGGGCGCCGTACGTGACGGTCTCGCGGGCTTCGAAACGCGATTTGGAGGCGCTCGGGGTGGACCCAGCCGCGATCCGCATCATCGAAAACGGGGTGGCCCCCGTGCCCGCCGAACTGCCCACCCTCGCCGACGACGGCCACACCCACGTGGTCATCCTCTCCCGGCTCGTGCCACACAAGCAGATCGAGCACGCCATCGACGCCGTCGCCGCCCTCGACAACGTGGTGCTCGACGTGATCGGCTCCGGCTGGTGGGAAGACCAACTCCGCGAATGCGCCGGCGACCTCGCAGGCGAGCGCGTCATCTTCCACGGCCACGTCGCTGACGACCACAAACACGCCTTGCTCGCCCGCGCACAACTCCACCTCATGCCCAGCGCCAAAGAAGGCTGGGGCATCGCCGTCATCGAAGCCGCCCAACACGCCGTCCCCACCATCGGCTACGCGGCGGCAGGCGGCCTCGCCGACTCAGTGCAGCACGGCGAAACCGGCATGCTCGTGGGCACGCACGCCGAGTTCGTCGCCGAAGTCGCCCACTTCCTTGACGACGCCCCCCTCCGCCAAACCCTCGGCACCCAGGCGCAACAGCGCGCCGGGACCTACTCGTGGGCGGCAACTGGGCGCAAGTTCACCCAGTTCATCGACAGTCTTTAGAGCAGCTCCGTCGACCAGTTCAACTGCTGAATCTTCGTATCCAGCTCCCGGTACTCCTTCGCCGTCTTATCCGCCATCGCGTGCAACTGCCCCACATCCACAGTGGACACATACCGCACCTCGGAAGCGGAGTAGCGGGCCGCACGTGCCGACGCCGCATCCGCCACCGCACTATAAAACCTCCGGGCACGCAAAACTATCGCCGGCCTCAAAACCGCCACGTCCGGGACCGTCACCACCACCTGCGGACCCCACGACGTCGGCTACGTCCCCCAAGACCTGCTGACCAGCGCGTCGCTGACCGCGTTCGAATCCATCGTGGTCGCCGCAAAAGCTGGCGGCGCCGTCACCAACCCACTCGAGGCCACCGCCGCGATGATGGACCGCCTCGGCATCCTCCACATCTCCGACCGGATGGTCTGCTACATGTCCGGCGGCCAGCGCCAACTCGCCGGCGTCGCCCAGATGCTGGTACGCGAACCCCAACTCCTCCTTCTCGACGAACCCACCTCCGCCCTCGACCTCCACCATCAAGTAAGCCTGCTCACCATCATCCGCAACATCGTCGCCGAATCGGAACGCCAAGCCGTCGTCGCAATCCACGACCGCAACCTCGCCGCCCGCTACTGCGACGAACTCCTGGTCATGAAAGCCGGCCGCGTAATCACGCACGGCGAACCCCTCGACGTGCTCACCCCCGAACTCCTCCAAGACGTCTACGGCATCGAAGCCCGCGTCCTTTACGACCCAGTCTCAGGCGCGCCCGTCATCTGCCCTGCGTAGGGAAGGTAGTGATTTGATCCGTCTTGGCGTGGAACTGTTCTGGGTAGGCATTCAACGAGAGTCACCGCAGGTGGGGTGCATATGTATTTTCGATGTCAGCCCCAAAGGTAAACTATGTCACATATCACAATATTGAAAA
>NZ_CAMPQC010000031.1:0-2657 GCF_946902955.1 Corynebacterium sp. Marseille-P8863
CAGTACGTGTCACTGAAGTACTCCACCGCACTGGCCGAAGCCGAGATCCGGCCGAGTGTCGGCACAGTCGGCGACTCCTACGACAATGCTCTAGCGGAGACCGTCAACGGTCTCTACAAGGCGGAACCCATTCACGCTCAGGGCCCGTGGACGTCGGTCGGAGAAGTCGAACTGGCCACCTTGCGGTGGGTGCATTGGTGGAACACCAAGCGGCTACACGAAGCATTGGACTACGCCACCCCACAGGAAATAGAAACCGAGTATTATCTCACCGAGCCCATCAACACAAGGCCGTAAAAGAAGCGGAACTAAACCCAGGACGCTTCATACAGATTTATTGGTAAGGTGATAGCTCATGGCCCTGGTCGGGAAAAGGGTCCTGAAGGTGGCGGGACTTATCGTGACGGCAATCGTTGCACTTGCGGCAGCCGGTGCTGGCGGTTGGGCATGGTACACAACCACGTATCACTCGCGTCTTGTGAGATCCCTGGAAAAGGCTGGCTATCAAGAGCACCGGGTGAGCGTGGATCATGTGAAGCTCAATGTAGGGGTAAGCGAGCCAAGGGACGGTTCCCCTATTGTCCTTATCCATGGTCAAGCGAGCGGATGGCGCCAGTACGGTTACGCTTTACGTGACCTCAGCAAGGACCGCCAAGTGTATGCCATCGACGTTCCAGGGCATGGCAAGTCTGATCGCCTTGAATCTTATCGAGCGGTGGAGGTCGCAGACGTCCTATCTCGTTATATAGAGACAATTGGCCAACCCGTCGTATTAAGTGGGCATTCGTCTGGGGGTCAATTGGCCGCGTTGATTGCTGCGCGTCATCCAGAACTGGTTAGCTTCCTGGTGTTAGAAGATCCGCCGCTATTTGCCACAGAGCTGCCTGAGGCGCGCAATACGTGGAATTATCAGGACCTAGCTGTCAGCACTCATGAGTTCTTGTCTTCAGGAGAGACCGACTGGCAGGCTTATCAGTGGCGCAGCCAAAAAATGTGGCAATACTTTGGGGACTCTGCTCAGGGGTTCATCGGTGATGGACTCGCATATCACTCTCGGCATCCGGGCGCCCCGATAGCTCTGTGGACCATGCCTCCCGAGATGAATGAGGCACAGGTGTACATCATGGATTATGACCCAGCGTTTGGTGATGCCTTCTTTACGGGTCTCTGGAACGAAGGGTTTGATCAAGAAGCAACACTTGCGGCGATTCAAGCGCCAGTTACCTATATTCATTGTCAAGCGCGATACGACGGGGAAGTCCTTCAAGCTGCGGCCAGTGATGAGGACGCCGCCAGGGCCATGGATTCTCTTCCCGCCGGTGCCGTTAAAGTCGAGGCTGACTCGGGCCACAACTTCCATGTAGAAAAGCGCAAGGAGTTCGTAGAAATTCTGCTGGCCGGCGTAGGTTAATCCGCGTGCGCTTCTCCTGAGTTGGATCATTTTGGTGCGGAAGTCAGGGTTCGGTGATGGCGTGGACGAGGTTTTGCACTTCGGCTGGTAGTGGCGTGGCCGCGTGGATTGTTGTGTCTTCGACTCTGAGTTCAAAACTGCGATACTTTTTGAAAGTTCGCACGAGTCGTTTAATGCTTCGTCCGGTTGCTGATTCCATCATTCGACTTACTGCGAGTGTTGCCATGACGATATTGAGGTGCGCATTAATCGAGCCCTCGGTTCGGGCATAAATTGGTCGCGCCTTGAGATCGGATTTCGACATCCGATTGCCCGCGTGTTCGCTCGTGACTACCTGGACAGCTGTAGCCCCAGAAGCAGTCGTCACAGTACGGATAGACGGGCTCACAAAAGATCACACTACCGTCCGCCCCACACCCCACCCCTTAGTGCGGAAAAATACCCAACCCCAACACCAAACCAGCAGGTCTACGCGTCAAGAGTTAAGTCGGTCACACCACAGTGAGCCAAGTCAGGTCGGAACTATACGGAAAGGCATATGGTGTGACATATGTTCTAACATGTGGCAGTTTCAACGTCTGCGCATATTTACCCCCACCTTGCGCCGCTTTAGGCGTTTTCCAGTGCCCGATACACGGGGTAGGCCGGGTGACTCCGAATTCCCGCGCTAGTGCGGCTTTCGACCCCCGCCAGCACGCACTGCTTAAACTCCACTATCTGGCCCGGGCTTAGGGCGGGCTTACGGCCCTTGTACTTGCCGGCCCTTTTTCGCCGGCGCGATACCCTCCGCCTGGCGCTCACGAATAATGGCCCGCTCAAACTCCGCAAAGCTACCGAGTATGCCGAGCATTAATTCCGCATGCGCGTCGGACGTGTCTTTCGCAAACGTGAGATCCTCGTGCAGGAAAGTAACAGTCACAGCGCATCTATGCTCGCACTACCGTAGGATAAAGGTGTATGAAATCGACTTATATCATGCAAACCGCAACATAACTCACAGGTTAGCGATACCGGAAAACGTGCACTTTCATCTCTCGACATGCGAGAGGACGCGAGTCGTGTAATACCCATCTCGAACGCCACGGTTGAGCGGTGTCCCCCCCGACACACAGACAGATCTGAAGCGTCCTGGGTTTGGTTCCGCTTCTTTTACGGCCCTGTGTTGATGGGCTCGGTGAGATAGTACTCGGTTTCTACTTCTTGTGGGGTGGCGTAGCCCAATGCTTCGTGAAGACGTTTGGTGTTC
>NZ_CAMPQC010000032.1:0-2529 GCF_946902955.1 Corynebacterium sp. Marseille-P8863
CCACCGCGTCGATCGCGTGCTCGATGCGTTTGTGCGGCACCAGCCGCGACAAGGTGACCACGTGCACCTTGCCGTCGTCGGGCACCACGGGCAGCTCGTCCGGGATCGGATCCACGCCGTTTTCCACAATCGCGATGTCACGCTCGCGCACGCCAAGCGCCACCAGATCGCTTTTCGACGCCTCGCTCACCGTCACATACCGCGCACCCCGATACACCCGCGGCGCCACCTTGGACTCCAAAAACCAGCCCAGCCTCCCGATGATCGGGCCCGCCACCGGCCACTGGTCCTTATGGCAGTGGTGCGTGAGCAGCACGACGGGGCGGCGCGTGAACATGCGCGCGAAAAACGGGATCCCGTTTTGCGTATCCACAATCACGTCCGGCCGGTTGCGCCAGATGGATGGCGGTGCCAGCACGTACACGCCGTACTTACCGCCGGCGCGCTCGAAGCGAATGCCGGCACGAGTGCTGCGTCGCGGCGCATCGGTGTGGCTCGAGGTGCGAAAAATGACCTCGTGGCCCTGCGCCGCGAGGTACTCGCCAACGCGTTCCAGGTAGCGTTCGCTGCCGCCGCCCTGCGGGTGGGTGGAGTCGCGCCAGCACATCAGCAGTATCTTCATTGCTATGTACCGTACCCGCCGCCTCGCCACCCTGGCACGTTCGCTGCGCCTTCTGCGCTCGTTCGCTTACGAGCAGTTCCGCCCCGCCGTGTTCTACTCCGGCTTGGCGCGCGACACCCGCTCGCTTCTCGACGCCCTGTGGCAGGACACCACGTCCCTCAGCCCAGCCGGCCTCACCGGCCGTGCTGTGTTGGACGTCGGCGGCGGCCCCGGCTACTTCGCCGACGCCTTCGCCGACACCTTTTACGTCGGCATGGAACCCGACATCTCCGAGCTTTCCGCCGCTGGGCTCTCGGGCTACGGCGCAGTGCGCGGCGACGGGGCCCACTTGCCCTTCGCCGATGGCTCCTTCGACCTCGTGTACTCCTCCAACGTGGCCGAACACATCCCCAATTGGCGTGCCATGGGCGAGGAGATGCTGCGTGTGGTCAAACCCGGCGGGCTGGTCGTACTCTCCTACACGGTGTGGCTGGGCCCCTTCGGCGGCCACGAAACGGGGCTTTGGGAGCACTACATCGGCGGAGAGTTCGCGCGCCGCCGCTACGAGCGCACACACGGAAGACCGCCCAAGAACGTGTGGGGAACTTCCTTGTTTGCGGTCTCGGCCCGCGAAGGGCTCGAGTGGGCGGAATCGACCGGTCGCTTGCTCACCGCCTTCCCGCGCTACCACCCGCATTGGGCGTGGTGGCTTTCGCGCGTTCCCGTCCTCCGAGAGTTCGCGGTTTCGAACCTGGTGCTTGTGCTGCGGGGCTAAACTATCCTCACACTCACGAAAGTCCGATGAAAGGTAGGACCTCATGCAACTCCCCGCCCAGCTCCAGCGCGCCCTCAAGGGCCTTCCCGTCGATCCGCAAGCGGCCGGGGCAATCGCCGTCGCCGCAGTCACAGCCGTCGCGCTGATTGTGGGGGCAGTCCTCGGCACCATGCCATCTGCTGCCCCAACGGCCGCACCTCAGGGCGAGAAATCCGTGATCCAGGTCGTTACCGCCGACGGCGCGTCCGCCGGGGTGTGCGCGATCGGCGGGCTGCGCCAGGAAAAGGTGCACTATACCGACGAGGATTCCCTGTACTACTGGGAACTTCAGCCCGGTGAGGAGCGCATCACCGCGTCGTGCCCGAGCGCGGCGGCCTTGTCTTCCGGCAAACGTCGCTTGGAGGGCGAAGCAACCGTCGAAAACTTCGACGCCCCGCAAGTTGTCAAAATCGTTGTTCAATAGCGGCGATCAAGAGACGTACAAGGAGTACCGTGGAGTGGCAGTCCCACTTCACTTCCGAGTTTGCGGGATCTGCTAACACGACGCGACGACACGTCACGATTGCATACGCTTTCCTCTCAGTCACCCTTTTAGACCGCAAACACCGTCTACCCGGTTTGGCTGCCCCCGCCCGGGAACCATTTTGGGGCTTCGGCCGGCTCCGGTCGACCGACATGGCGTTTCCCTAGGTCGCGACCGCTGTCTACGAAGGAAGTTCCCAAGACCACCGCCTCTTCGCACCAGATTCCAGGTTTTCGGCGAGCGGGTTTGCAAAACCCCAGGTCGCGCAAACCTCATGCAGGAATTTGGTGTGCGCCCGGCCTACCATCACGCCTCAAAACCGTTTAAAGCGTGCGCTTAGAAGCGAGCGATGCAGGTCGCGCATTTTCAACCGACCCCGCCGATTTCCGGCGACCAGCATCGCACGCTTTAAACACCTCGACCGGAACAAAACCGCCCGACCACACAGGTCAATGACGGCGTGGGGTACGCAAGGCGAATCTGAAATTCATTGGGCTCCACACGTTCTGGAGCAAGCGGGCCCCTAGTGGCGACTGCAACGTCACCTTCATGGAGGAAGTGGAACTGATCAGGATGCACTCGTCAGGCGATCCTGGAATATTCCCTTCGTACACCCGAACTTTTACTGAT
>NZ_CAMPQC010000033.1:0-1811 GCF_946902955.1 Corynebacterium sp. Marseille-P8863
GGGACCGCGGACAAATAGTTGGAGTGTCCCCGGGGGCGGAGAGGGTTTCTGATGTCCGCGCATTTTCCCCGTGAGATCCGGGAGCAAGCAGTTGATAAGTTTCTTGACGGCATGCCGTACAAGCGCATCGGCGATTGGCTGGAAGAAAGCTATGGCCAACGCCCTTCTCGGTCAACGGTCGGGTTATGGGTCAGGCAAAGACGTCACGGTCGCCCTCTTAGCCCGCAGCCGGGTATGCATGCCCCGGAAACAGTCGCTGATGCGGTTGCACGTCGTGTGACCTCAACACAGTCGTTTGCAATTATCGGCGACCAAGTTGGCGTCGCCAGTGGGTCAGTGCGGAAATGGACTTCGCGGTACTGGCCCGACGCGCAAGAGGTTGCCGCTGCCGCGTCGCTGCCGTTCGACGAGGTCTATGCGATCACAATGGAGCGTGTGAGCAAAGATCGCAGAAGCAAACGCACCAAACAGCAACAGCGCATCGCTGATAAGCACAACGCCTCGCCTCGCCCGGCACCAGTAGATTCCTGGTTGCCAGGCCCAGGTCCTGTCCCTGATATGGATGCGCTGCCTGATGACCCTGCAGAGTTAAAGAAACTCCTCGCCAAGGAACGCGAACGCCAAGCGGTCAAAGACGCGATCATTGAAGTGCTCATGGGCGGCAGCGAACACACCCAGGGCTGCGGTGATGCATCGGGAAAAGCCCTCGTCCGTGATGGTGCATTGTCTATAGCTGCGAAAGCTGCTGTGGTCTGCGCCCTTACGGACACCCACCACATCAGTATTGCCAAAGCATGCGCGCTTGCCGGGATTGCGCAGTCAACGTTTTATCACCACCAGGGCAAACACCAACGCAGTGTGGCAAAACGCAAGGCACGCCGCGACAAGTACAAAGTCCTCATCCGCCAGGCAGTCGATGAGTGCGGGCAAAGCTACGGCTACCGGCGCATCCACGCGTGGCTTGTTCGCGGTGGGCATCGCATATCGGAAAAAATTGTGCGTGAGCTGATGGACGCACTCGGCTGCCACCCACCAGCAAAAGCATCCACGAAGTACTCCTCATACACCGGCGAGACCGCGCACCGCCCGGCAAACCTGCTGCTCATTGGCGATAACGAGCGCCCTGCTAATGAGACACATACCCTTGCCCGCCCTGAGGTGGCGCACTCGCAGTATTTCACCCGGTATGCGCACAGTAAGGGGTTGACCCATGATTTTCACGCGGATCAACCTTGGCAGAAAATTGGTACCGATGTCAGCGAAATCCGCTGCAGTGACGGCAGGCTCTACTTGTCAGCAGCCATCGACTTCTTCGACGGGATGCCCATTGCTGTGACCATGTCACAAACGCCAAACCATGAGCTGGTTGCCGGGATGATTGAACGGATCGACGCGGTAAAACCTGCTGAGGCGCAACCGATCCTGCACTCGGATCGTGGAGGGCTCTACCGCAGCACACGCTGGGTCAACCTGATTACCGACCACGCCCACAACATCACCGGGTGCAAGGCATGCGCCACAGGGGAATGGTGCCAGAGGCGGTGGCGATACATCCCGTCACTGTCACGGAAAGGCACAAGTGGTGATAACGCGCGCACCGAGGGGTTCTTCGGCACGATGAAACAAGAACTCCTCAAAGGCAGACCCGCCACCAAAAAGATGACGGTGGCACAAATGCGAGACTATATTGACAACTACATCGACTTCTACACCCACACCAGGCTGAAGTCGACGCTAGGCAACGGCTATGCCACCATCGCCGAACACCGCCAAGCACTTGGAGTCTAAACAACAACACACAAGCCCACGGG
>NZ_CAMPQC010000034.1:0-1458 GCF_946902955.1 Corynebacterium sp. Marseille-P8863
TTAAGCGACAAAATGTGTGCTTTTTTGGGGGTGGGATGGGTGGTTTTTGGGTGTGTTGTGCTGGGGTTATGTTCGTCCTGCCCAGCCGTGTCGGATGGCCCAGGAGGGGTTGAAGTCGGTGTCGATGCCGGTGTCGTAGACTTTCGGCCGGCCGTCGGGTGAGTTGGCTTGGTCGCGTTGGCGCATGTGTGCCTGGCGGGCGCGTGCGTAGCCGACGTGGCCGAAGTTTTGCTCGATTGCTAGTGCCAGCGGGTCATCGTGGTGCTGGGTGTGCAGGTAGAGCCACCAGTCCATGATGATTCGTTGGTGTTCGTCAAATGTGCCGCGGTGGGCTCGGGCAAGGTGTTTAAGTTGTGCGTTGACCCCACCTTCCAGGCTGTTTGTGGTGGTTTTCAGTCCGGTTGCGGTGTCGTTTGGTGGGGTGAGCCAGACGAAGAGGTGGCCTTGTTGGTAGAGGCGTTCGAATCGGCGGTAGGCTCTGCGGGCTCTGGGGTGGGTGTACCACCATTGCTGGTTGTCGCGAACGTGTTTTGGGATCTCTTTGTCGCTGACTTGGTCGCGGTAGGTGCGGTCTTTGAGCCAATCGCCGTAGAGGTCATGGAAACGGTTGAGGCGAAGTGCCCAGTCAATTGCCTGTTCACGGGTGGTGATGTGGGTCAGTTGGTTGCCGAGGCGAAGCAGTGCCTTGTGGGCGGTCAGTGTTGGTTGGCGTGTGGTGTCTTTGATGGTGTCGCGTCGCACGTGGACGAGGCAGCGTTGGATAGAGGCGTTTGGCCAGCATTGTTTGATGGCTTTGTGCGCGCCACCGGAGCCGTCTGTGGTGACGACGAGGGGTTCGGCGATCAGGTCGAAGAGTTTGGCGTAGTCATAGGCGGTTTCTCGTGTGCACCAGTGCCAGGCGACGACGTGATCGCTGGTTGCGGCGACAAGCAGGCATTTTTTGTGGAAGTAGGTGCCGTCTATAAAAAGTTGGTCGTAGACGCGGTACGGGTCTGGTTTGCACGGGACGATGATGAACCAGAAGTAGGTAAACCAGCGGATAAGTGTGCGCCTGGAGACGTTGTGGGCTGCAGCGACAGCATCGAGGGGGCGCTGGCCGGTAATCCAGTCGATGAAGATGGCAAACCGGTATGCGTTGGTCTTTGCCGCGTTGGGGTTGGTGAAGGTGTGTCCGCAGTGTGTGCAGCGCCATCGCTGTGTTCCGCTGGAGGTGGTGCCCATTTTTATGGTGGTGTGCTGGCATGCCGGGCACAGGGGTCTGTTGTGTTTTCTCTTTCTGTGTTGAGTTGGCATGCAGGCTGGTTTAACAGCCAGTGCCAGTAGCACATCTCATGGCTGGAGTGGTGGACCTTCATGTTGCAAGCCAGGAATCCCGATTCGACGAGCACTTTCCCGCCGTAGCCGGAGGTAAGACCGGGAATCTATAGCTCAAAAAGCACACATTTTGTCGCTTAACCC
>NZ_CAMPQC010000035.1:0-1015 GCF_946902955.1 Corynebacterium sp. Marseille-P8863
TGTGGGAGAGTAGGTTACCGCCGACCCAATAACTATAAATAATTGAATAATTGTGTGTGCGCCCCGGCCCCGGGGGTGGTGGGATCATGTGTTGATCCGCACCGCCCTTTGTGGCCGGGGCGCTTCTTCGTGTGTGCGTAGCAGGGTGGGGGGGGAGCCTGGCCCGCCGAGACGCGTAACCTGCCACCGGGGAGTAGCCGTTGTCAGCTGCCGTCTGTGACGGGCATCAATGGCGGGGGCTCGGCCGACCCACGAGGCGTACTTGGCGCTAGCTCCATCTACGGCTGCCGGACACATACGACCTGGGCTTTTAACGGTGAGCCGAGCGCACATGGCGCTAGCTCCATCTGCGGCTACCAGACGGATGCGACCTGGGTATTTACCGGCGCTACCGTCCACATGGAGCTAGCTCCATATAACGCAGCCCGCGCCGAAGCTGCACAACCACCGCACCCACACACCTGGCACCGTCCCGCAAGACTCTGCGGCCGCAGAGTAAATGGGGAGCATGGACCGCCGCGGTGCCTACGCTGTCGCCGCAGAGTGCCACCCGGTAGAATACTCGGGCAAAGGCTTCGCGGGTATCCTCTCCGCATGATCGCCTGGCGTTGCTGTTGCCACCCGGTTCACGCGTGCTGGCGCACCGCCCAACCCCGCGTGCAGTCAGTAGGGCGGCTATTTGACGAGATCTCCTTGCCGAGGATGCGAGACGAGGGGCCTGCGTGAATTCGTCACCCCCTTTTCGTCAAACACACATAGCGACGGTGAAACTCACGTCATTCTCGTCAAACACCCGACACCACACCCCACCGAAACACCGAGCCAGACGAAGGCCACCCCGAGCCGGCAACCACACCGGCGGAGCCCCCCCCCCCCCCCCCCCCCACACCGTTCTCTTTATAAAAACTACGCCGCCCCCCAACAACCCATGTTAGAGTATCACGTAGGGCGTGGCTCTGAAACAAAACAAAAAAACGAACAAAGGAGAGAGGATGGTTGTGTTGAAAAACATACA
>NZ_CAMPQC010000036.1:0-977 GCF_946902955.1 Corynebacterium sp. Marseille-P8863
TCCATCAGCTTCTCGCTGATCTCGTTGACCCTCGCCGGGTCATGGTTGTTCTTCGGTGACACCGTAGTCATTATCGGTGAAACTCCTTCTAGATGAGAGCCTCACACACAAACTTTCTGACACCCTCAGAAGGGGGTGACGATCTCACGGACCTCGTCTCGCATCTTCGTCAAGGAGATCTCGTCAAATAGCCGCCCTACTGACTGCACGCGGGGTTGGGCGGTGCGCCAGCACGCGTGAACCGGGGGGCAGCAGCAACGCTGGGCGATCATCCGGTGAGGATAACCGTGTAGCCTTTGCCCGAATATTCAACCGGGTTGCACCCTGCGACGACAGCGTAGGCACCACGGCGGTCCACGCTCCCCATTTACTCTGCGGTGGCAGAGTAAAGCCCCCCGGCACGGCCACAGCTTGGTCTGCGGTGGTTGTGCGGCTTCGGCGCGGGCTGCGTTATATGGAGCTAGCTCCATGTGGACGGTAGCGCCGGTAAATACCCAGGTCGCATCCGTCTGGTAGCCGCAGATGGAGCTAGCGCCATGTGCGCTCGGCTCACCGATAAAAGCCCAGGTCGTATGTGTCCGGCAGCCGTAGATGGAGCTAGCGCCAAGTACGCACGCCTCGTGGGTCGGCCGAGCCCCCGCCATTGATGCCCGTCACAGACGGCAGCTGACAACGGCTACTCCCCGGTGGCAGGTTACGCGTCTCGGCGGGCCAGGCTCCCCCCCCCCACCCTGCTACGCACACACGAAGAAGCGCCCCGGCCACAAAGGGCGGTGCGGATCAACACATGATCCCACCACCCCCGGGGGCCGGGGCGCACACACAATTATTCAATTATGTCTCATGTTTAGGGTCGGCGGTAACCTACTCTCCCACACCCTCCCGAGTGCAGTACCATCAGCGCGGGCGGGCTTAGCTTCCGGGTTCGGAATGGGACCGGGCGTTTCCCCGCCGCCATCAACCACCGACACACCCAA
>NZ_CAMPQC010000037.1:0-937 GCF_946902955.1 Corynebacterium sp. Marseille-P8863
TTGAGGCGTGATGGTAGGCCGGGCGCACACCAAATTCCTGCATGAGGTTTGCGCGACCTGGGGTTTTGCAAACCCGCTCGCCGAAAACCTGGAATCTGGTGCGAAGAGGCGGTGGTCTTGGGAACTTTCTTCGTAGACAGCGGTCGCGACCTGGGGAAACGCCATGTCGGTCGACCGGAACCGGCCGAAGCCCCAAAATGGTTCCCGGGCGGGGGCAGCCAAACCTAGTCCGGCCAGGCGAGGCAGGCCACCGCGACGCACCCGGCCACGAGCATGAGGGCGGCGCCGCCGGCGTACCCGGCGGAAGGCCAGGGCGCGCAGGCCAGCCACAATCCCATGGCGGTGATGGCGCAGGCGGCAATGTATCGGCTGGCCAGGAGGGTAAAGCGGCGCACCGCCCAGACACCGATGGCGCTGACGATCCCGAGTGCCGGGCTGATGCACAGCGCGGCTGCCAGCGGCAAACCACAGCAACACCAGCGCGCTGACCAGGCTGAGCGTCGCCCCGCCGAACAGGCTGAGGCGGTAGGGGCGCTCGCCTGCGAAGGAGAACGTGAGGGTGCCGCCGTGGCCGGCGGGGATGCGGAAGGCGAGTTGGCCGGCGTCGATACGCTGGGGGTGAGCGGTTCGTTGTCGAGGCTGGCCTGCAGGCCTGGGTTAAACGCGTGGGTGGTGATGAGCAGGCGGTCCTGGTCGGCGGGCGCGAAGGTGGCGCCGCGGGTGTATCGGGGTGCGCGGTATGTGACGGTGAGCGAGGCGTCGAAAAGCGATCTGGTGGCGCTTGGCGTGCGCGAGCGTGACATTGCGATCGTGGAAAACGGCGTGGATCCGATCCCGGACGAGCTGCCCGTGGTGCCCGACGACGGCAAGGTGCACGTGGTCACCTTGTCGCGGCTGGTGCCGCACAAACGCATCGAGCACGCGATCGACGCGGTGG
>NZ_CAMPQC010000038.1:0-841 GCF_946902955.1 Corynebacterium sp. Marseille-P8863
TTTGATCCGTCTTGGCGTGGAACTGTTCTGGGTAGGCATTCAACGAGAGTCACCGCAGGTGGGGTGCATATGTATTTTCGATGTCAGCCCCAAAGGTAAACTATGTCACATATCACAATATTGAAAAAGAGTAACGCTCGTGATCGTGTCAGTACTAATGTGTTTATCTGATACGAACGCAGCCTTCATCCTACCTCAAGGAGCTGTCATGTATCTCAACTCCCATATCAGAAAGATCTTCAACCGGGCTACAGTCCTGGCATCATCGGCTTGTCTGGCCATGGCTGTGGCGCCAGTGGCAGTCCATGCTCAGGAATCATTCATCGGAGAAGAAGCTGATTCAACGGCAAGTCGGCCAGTGAAGTAAGGAGCGAATATGTCTGGCATACTATCTAAATTCGGCATAAACGTGGGGCTGAACGCACAAAATGTACATTTGATCGGCGCTATTTTAGCGGTGTTGGCGGTGGTGGGTAGTGCGGTAGGAATAGTCTCAGCCACCCCTGTCGGCGACGAACTCAGCAGCGCAATGGGGATCGTCCACAAAACGCGGCAACAACCCTCCGACGTGGAGGCGCGCAACGATCTCAAAAATGAGCGTCAAGTCAAATGGTCGGGCTACCAAGTAATCAGCCCCACACAAATACGCGTGTTCTTCCCCGCCGGAACCGAAACTTGCTACGGATACCGCGCAGAGACATCGGAAACCGCAACATCAGTAAAAGTTCGGGTGTACGAAGGGAATATTCCAGGATCGCCTGACGAGTGCATCCTGATCAGTTCCACTTCCTCCATGAAGGTGACGTTGCAGTCGCCACTAGGGGCCCGCTTGCTCCAGAAC
>NZ_CAMPQC010000039.1:0-817 GCF_946902955.1 Corynebacterium sp. Marseille-P8863
ATATTGACAACTACATCGACTTCTACACCCACACCAGGCTGAAGTCGACGCTAGGCAACGGCTATGCCACCATCGCCGAACACCGCCAAGCACTTGGAGTCTAAACAACAACACACAAGCCCACGGGGCACTCCAACAAAACATCCGCAGGCCCTCGTCTCGCATCTTCGTCAAGGAGATCTCGTCGGATAGCCGCCTCACTGGGCCAAACGGTCCGCCAGCGCGTGTGGACCCCGGTAGCAACAGCAACGCCAGGCGATCATGCGGAGAGGATAACCGCGAAGCCTTTGCCCGGGTATTCAACCGGGTGGCACTCTGCGGCCGCAGAGTCTTGCGGGACGGTGCCAGGTGTGTGGGTGCGGTGGTTGTGCGGCTTCGGCGCGGGCTGCGTTATATGGAGCTAGCTCCATTTGTACGGTTGCGCCGGTAAATACCCTGGTCGCATCCGTCTGGTGGCCGTAGATGGAGCTAGCGCCAAGCACGCACGCCTCGTGGGTCGGCCCGAGCCCCCGCCATTGATGCCCGTCACAGACGGCAGCTGACAACGGCTACTCCCCGGCGGCAGGTTACGCGTCTCGGCGGGCCAGGCCCCCCACCCTGCTACGCGCACAGAGAAGCGCCCCGGCCACAAAGGGCGGTGCGGATCAACACATGATCCCACCACCCCCGGGGCCGGGGCGCACACACAATTATTCAATTATTTATAGTTATTGGGTCGGCGGTAACCTACTCTCCCACACCCTCCCGAGTGCAGTACCATCAGCGCGGGCGGGCTTAGCTTCCGGGTTCGGAATGGGACCGGGCGTTTCCCCGCCGC